>JBBQNU010000115.1:0-10139 GCA_038330285.1 Hyphomicrobiales bacterium
CCCTCCGCCAACCGTCACACAGCCTTCATCATTCTCGGAAAATAGAGACGGAACAATGCTGCACGGGTGAGTCGATGAAAGCTGACGTGTTAACCATACGCCACTACCGGGCGATTTTTATCTCGGATTTCCATCTCGGCACGCGCCGCGCCCAGGCTGCGGCGCTGCTTGATTTCCTGCGCGAAACAGAAAGCAAAAGGCTTTATCTTGTGGGTGACATTATCGACGGCTGGTCGTTGCGCCAGAAATGGTATTGGGACCAATTGCACAACGACGTGATCCAGAAAATCATGCGCAAGGCGCGCAAGGGCACGAAGGTCATTTTCATTCCCGGAAACCACGACGAGAATTTCCGCGATTTCACCGGCCACCGCTTTGGCCACGTCGCGGTGATGCGCGAGGCGGTTTACAAAAGCGCTTCCGGCCTCAGCTATCTCATTCTCCATGGCGACAAGTTCGACAACGTGATCTACTTCGCTCCCTGGCTCGCCAAGCTTGGCGACTGGGCCTACGAGCGGCTGATGGACATGAATGGCGTGGTAAACGTCCTGCGCCGCCTGCTGGGCTTCGGCAAATGGTCGCTGTCCGCCTATATCAAGCACAAGGTCAAGAAGGCCGTGGAATTCATCTCACGCTTTGAGGAAGCCGTGGTCCGCGAGGCCCATGCGCGCGGCTGCCAGGGCGTGATTTGCGGGCATATCCATACCCCGGACAACCGGATGATCGACGGCATCCACTATCTGAACGATGGCGACTGGGTGGAAAGCTGCACCGCCCTTGTCGAGCATTTCGACGGGCGTTTCGAGATCATTGATTGGAAGAAGCAAAGGCCTGAATTTGTCATGGAGCCTGTGGAGGTGAACGTCACGCCTCAGCTTGAATCACCAGCTTTCATTCACCTGCGCTAGCGCAGCCTTCTCCAGCCCGCCGGCCATCTCAATAAAACTGATAACCTCGGAAAGTCCCTTGCGGCGCAGCGTGTCGGTGAAGACATAGGGTTTGCCGTTCCGCACTTTTTTCGTGTCCTCCTCCATGACGTCGAGCCGCGCATTCACATGGGGCGCAAGATCCATCTTGTTGATGATGAGAAGATCGGAACGGCTGATTGCCGGCCCACCCTTACGTGGAATTTTTTCGCCCTGGCATACGCTAATGACATAAAGCGTGATGTCGGCCAGATCCGGTGAGAACGTCGCCGCAAGATTGTCGCCTCCCGACTCGATGAAGATAATATCGAGATCCTTGTGCCGGGCGTTCATCTCGGCAATGGCCGAAAGATTGATCGAGGCATCCTCGCGGATGGCGGTATGCGGGCAGCCTCCGGTTTCAACCCCCATGATGCGGTCTTCCGGCAGCGCCTGAACCCGGTTGAGGATCAGCGCATCTTCCCTGGTGTAGATATCATTGGTGATGACGGCGACTGAATAGTTCTCACGCATCGCCTTGCACAGCATTTCAATCAGCGTGGTCTTGCCGGAGCCCACCGGCCCGCCAATGCCAATGCGCAAGGGTCCATGCCTGCTCATGAGCGGAACACCCGGGAATACTGAGTTTCATGCTTCATCGAGGCAATGTCTGAGAGCAATGTCGAACTGCCAAGATCATCAAGGCTTGCCCTCAGCGCCCTTTCCGCTGTCGTGGAAATAACCAGCATCAAGTCGCGCATGACTTCAAGTCCTTTGGTTTGGCCAAGCGGGATAAGCCGCACCGCCACCGCAATCAGATTGTTCGAAAATGCCTGCAAATAGCCAAGCAATCCCGCACGCCTGTCAATTCCCGCAAGTCTGCAAGTTGCCGCCACAGCTACTGGATAGGTTTGGAAACTTCCTCCCTCGCAAAGCGACATTGTTTCCGCAGCTTTCACAAAGGACTGGCCGAGGTCGGAAGTCTCCAGGGCGCGCTCGCGCGATGCGGCAAGCGCCAGCACCAATTCATCAATTTCCATTCGTTCCGTTTCGTCCGCATCATAAGCCAGCGCAAACAGCACCGCATCATTCCATCCGCTGCCGTGGACCAGCAGGGACTCAATCCATTCGCGCACTTCATCGCCGGATGACACCACGCCATCATCAAGCGCCCGTTCCAGTCCATGCGAGTAGGCAAAGCCACCCACCGGAAAGGCCGGCGACATGAAGGCCAGCAACTGCAGGAGCTGATGCGGCTCAGTGGTGATGGCCATAGGCGCCCGCTTCCGGTTCAAAGACTTCCACGATATCAACCACGCTCGCGCCAAGGCCCTTGAGCATGTCCGAGATCACATGGTCCCGGCGGATCACAATACGATCCTTTTCAATCTGCGCTTCCAGATGGCGGTTGCCGATCTGATAGGCCAATGCGATGAGGTGAGTGGAATCCCGGCCACGAACCTCCGTCAATGGCTCCGGCAGGGCCAGCACCTTGATGACGCGACCATCCTCCAGCACCAGCCCGTCGCCGTGGCGCAGCGCCTGCGCCTGTTCAAGATCAAGCAGGAAGGAAAGCCCGCCATCGGCCTTCATCACCATGCGGCGGCGGTGCCGCGCCGTATGATCCAGCGTGATGGTTTCATAGGGCCCGTTCATTTGCGGGCCGGCGGGGCGGACCTGCGTTGCGCGCAGCATCTCAGAACAGGAAATAGCGCTGCGCCATCGGCAGCACCGTTGCAGGTTCACAGGTCAGCAGCTCGCCATCGGCGCGAACCTCGTAGGTCTCCGGATTCACCTCGATCTTCGGCATCTCGCCATTATGCACCATGGAGGATTTTGAGATGGTGCCTCGTGTATTGAGAACCGCAACCAGGCTCTTGTCCACCCCAAGTTTCTTCTCCAGACCTTTCGCCAGCGAAGCCGCCGATACAAAGGTGAGCGCCGAGCGCGCCAATGACTTTCCGAAACTTGCAAACATCGGGCGGTAATGCACGGGCTGCGGCGTGGGGATGGAGGCATTGGGATCGCCCATGGGAGCTGCCGCAATGGATCCGCCAAGCAGGACCAGATCAGGCTTCACCCCAAAGAAGGCGGGCGACCACAACACCAGATCGGCCTTCTTGCCCGCTTCAATGGAACCCACTTGATGCGCTATGCCCTGGGCAATGGCCGGATTGATCGTGTATTTCGCGATGTAGCGCTTCACCCGGAAATTATCATTCTGGCCCTTGTCTTCGGCGAGGCGTCCGCGCTGCACCCGCATCTTGTGCGCCGTCTGCCAGGTGCGGATGATCACTTCTCCAACCCGCCCCATGGCCTGGCTGTCCGACGACATCATGGAAAACACCCCGAGGTCATGGAGAATGTCTTCCGCCGCAATGGTTTCCTTCCGGATGCGGCTTTCGGCAAAGGCAATGTCTTCCGGTATGCGCGGATTGAGATGGTGGCACACCATCAGCATGTCGAGATGTTCAGCCACCGTGTTGACCGTGTAAGGCCGCGTGGGATTTGTTGACGACGGCAGCACATTGGGCAGGCTGGCAATACGGATGATGTCCGGCGCATGGCCGCCTCCCGCCCCTTCCGTGTGGAAGGCATGAATGGTGCGGCCCTTGAAGGCGGCAATGGTGGCTTCCACAAAACCGGACTCGTTCAGCGTGTCCGTATGCAGCCCCACCTGCACGTCAAAGCGGTCCGCCACCGCAAGGCAGCAATCGATCGTGGCCGGCGTCGTGCCCCAATCTTCATGCAATTTAAGCCCGCAGGCGCCCGCGAGAATTTGTTCTTCAAGGGCAGCCGGAAGTGAAGCATTCCCCTTGCCCATGAAGCCGAGGTTCATCGGGAAGGCATCCGCCGCCTCAATCATCCGCGCCAGATGCCAGGGGCCGGGCGTGCAGGTGGTGGCCTTTGTGCCCGTGGCGGGCCCCGTGCCGCCGCCAATCATGGTGGTGATGCCGGAGTTCAGCGCCTCGTCAATCTGCTGCGGCGCGATGAAATGGATGTGCGCGTCAATCCCACCAGCGGTGAGAATTTTCCCCTCTCCGGCGATAATCTCCGTGCCCGGCCCGATGATGATGCTGACACCCGTTTGCGTATCGGGATTGCCAGCCTTGCCAATCCCCGCGATGCGCCCGTCCTTCAGGCCCACATCTGCCTTCACAATTCCCCAGTGATCGATGATGAGCGCGTTGGTGATCACCGTATCGACCGCCCCCGCCGCCCGCGTAACCTGACTCTGCCCCATGCCGTCGCGGATGACCTTGCCGCCGCCGAAAGTCACCTCCTCGCCATGCACGGTGAAATCGCGCTCGACTTCAACAAAGAGCTCCGTATCCGCCAGCCGCACCTTGTCGCCCACCGTGGGGCCGAACATGGCGGCATAGCTGGCGCGCGGTTGCTTGGTCGCCATCAGATGTCCCCCATGATTTTCTGCTGGAAGCCATAGATTTTGCGCAAGCCTCCGAACGGCACCAGCGTCACCTCGCGCCGCTGCCCCGGTTCAAAGCGCACCGCCGTGCCCGAGGGAATATCAAGGCGCTGACCCCGCGCCCTCACCCGGTCAAAGCGCAGCGCTTCGTTGGTTTCAAAAAAATGATAATGCGAACCCACCTGAATGGGCCGGTCGCCCGTATTGGCCACTTCGATGGTTGTGCGCGTGGCACCCACATTGATTTCAATGTCGCCGGAGGCCGGGATGATTTCACCTGGAATCACGTTTCTCTCCTCAACGCACGGGACTATGAACGGCGACAAGCTTGGTGCCATCGGGAAAAGTGGCTTCCACCTGAATATCGTGGATCATCTCGGCGATGCCTTCCATCACCTCGGCGCGCGACACGACCCGGGCACCAGCCTCCATCAAATCGGCAACGCTGCGCCCATCCCGTGCCCCTTCCACGACAAAATCCGTGATGAGCGCAATGGTCTCCGGATGATTGAGCTTTACCCCGCGCTCAAGCCTGCGCCTTGCAACCATGGCCGCTGTGGCGATCAGCAGTTTGTCTTTTTCCCGGGGCGTCAGATGCATAGTATTTCCTCAGAGAGTCCAAACTTTAGGCAGTTCGTTTGGTGCAGCAAGCAACGTCAAGGCCGGAATCAAGGTTTTTCTCAAATCGAAGCCATCCACACCCGTAAGCCTTGCAACGAGCTTGCCATCCCAGGCGCTGACCCCGCCCCGGTCAGCAAATATTTCGCGCAATGGCTCAAGGAAGCGCTCCACGTCCGTCGCCACAAAAACCAGCGTGGCAAAAGCCCTCGCTCCATCGAGCGCTGCAGCACCCAATACCCGTGCGGCATCGAAACGCAAATCATCCGCATAAATCAGCCGTCCGCCACGCCGGATGCGCCACCGGTCATGGAACGAAAAATCCGTCAGGCTCTCGCCCATGGCCTTGCGGCCCAGAACAACCGATTCAATTGCAAGCAAAGAGGCATTTTCCTGCAAGTCCACCTCAAGCGATCTCTCGAGCCTGGCCCCATCAAACAGAATGGTCTCCTGCGGCAGCCACAGCAGCCGCGCCTCGCCCTGCCCTGAAAGCCGTGTGGAAATCCGCGTTTCATCGCTCAGCGACCGGTAAACCTTCTCGGCAGCCTGCGTTGTCAGGCAGATGTCACTCGCCGCCTGCACCTTAATTTCGAGACGGTCGCCGCCCGCCAATCCGCCGGAGGTATTGATGATGATCGCTTCCGGCGCCTGGCCAGCCATTCGCGTCGGCATGCGGAGTTTGGCACAGCCCTCTTCCCGCCTGCGCACCACCGCGCCGTTCGCCGCGATCTCAAGCGCAAGCTTGCCCACGCTGCGCTGCAGGTCCGTATCGAGAGTTTGCACCAGTGTCATGTGTGCAACTTCCGTCAGATGAAGATCGGACACAAGGACGAAACCAAGGACTGCTGGAATTGACAAAAATCTTGAAAATCCGCCCCATTACGACTAAGTCTATAGACATGATTTCACAACGTGCACGCTATGCTTTCAAGGCGGTTGTCGCCCTTGCCCGTGCCAAGCCCGGGGTGGGCCTGCAGATCCGCGAATTATGCGAACAGGAGAAGCTCCCCCGCAAGTTCCTGGAGCAAATCCTCCTGATGCTGAAGGCTGCCGGCTATATCTCCAGCCGCCGGGGCCGCGACGGCGGTTATGAACTCCTGAAACCCACCGACCTCATCTACATCGGCCCCATGCTGCGCGCCGTGGATGGCCCGATTGCGCCACTTTCCTGCCTTTCCCGCACCGCCTATCGACGTTGCGCCGATTGCAAGGACGAGATTCACTGCGAACTCCGCATAGCCTTCGCCCAAGCCTATTCGGTATATCTTGCCGCCCTGGAAAACACCTCGCTGGCCCAAATCATGCGCCAGTCGGATGCCATCGAATTGCCTACAGGTGATGGCCTACTGGCACCAACTACGGCATAGGTCGTTGATTTCCTTAATATAATACGAGTTGTTCTTTTTAACGAACATTCCGCTTGATTCTATACTAAATCCGTATATTATTAGGTCATTGAGTAACCAAAGGAGATGACCGTGTCACTCAAGATCATTCGCCGCACGGTAACCTCAAGGATTGCTGCGTTTGTCCTCGCGGCAGTCATTTCGGCCACAACACCTGCCTTCGCTGACGCAACCCTGCTCAACGTGTCCTATGACCCGACCCGCGAGTTCTACAAGGAGTTCAACGCGGCCTTCGCCGCCGATTGGAAAGCCAGAACCGGCGAAACCGTCACCATCAACCAATCCCATGGCGGTTCCGGCAAACAGGCCCGCGCCGTGATCGATGGCCTTGATGCCGATGTCGTAACCTTGGCTCTCGCCGGCGACATTGATGCCATCGTCAAAAATTCAAAGAAGATTCCAACGGACTGGGCTAAGCGCCTGTCCAACAACAGCGCACCTTATACCTCAACGATCGTGTTCCTGGTTCGCAAGGGCAACCCCAAGGCCATCAAGGACTGGGGTGATCTGGTGAAGGACGGTGTTGCCGTCATTACACCGAACCCCAAGACTTCCGGCGGCGCCCGCTGGAACTACCTTGCCGGCTGGGCCTGGGCCCAGAAAGCCGCCGGCGGCGATGAAGCCAAGGCCAAGGAATATGTGGCCAATCTCTTCCGCAATGTTCCGGTCCTCGATACGGGTGCCCGTGGCTCCACCACAACCTTCGCACAGCGCGAAATTGGCGATGCGCTGATCACTTGGGAGAACGAGGCTTTCCTCGCCCTTAATGAATTCGGCGCCGACAAGTTTGAAGTCGTGGTCCCCACGCTTTCCATCAAGGCCGAGCCGCCAGTGGCATTGGTCGATGAAAACGCCAAGGCCAAGGGCAACACCAAGGTCGCCGAAGCCTATCTGCAGTTCCTGTATTCACCTGAAGGACAGAAACTTGCCGCCAAGCATTATTTCCGGCCATCCGATCCAACTTCGGCGAACCCGGCAGACCTTGCCCGCTTCCCCAAGCTTGACCTCGTCAACATCGCCGATGACTTCGGCGGCTGGTCCAAGGCGCAAGCCACCCATTTCGCCGATGGTGGAATCTTCGACCAGATCTACAGGCCCAGCAACTAAGAAAATATGGCGCAGCTCCTCCTCCCGCGCCTGCGTGAGCCAAGTGTCATTCCCGGTTTTGGGGTGGCGCTTGGCTTCACCGTTATGATGCTCGGCCTCGTTGTGCTGATCCCGCTTTCAGCCCTGGCCTTGCGCGCCGCAAGCATCGGCCCCGCCGGCTTCTGGGCCATCGCGTCAGACCCGCGAACCCTTGCCGCCCTCAAACTGTCTTTTGGCGCTGCCTTCATTGCAGCCGCCGTCAATACCATATTCGGATTGCTGCTTGCCTGGGTCCTGGTGCGCTACCGCTTCCCGGGCCGCCGCCTCATCGATGCCGCCGTGGACTTGCCCTTCGCGCTGCCCACCGCCGTGGCTGGCATCGCCATGGCCGCCGTCTATGCGCCCAACGGCTGGATCGGGGCAATTGCGGCAAAACTCGGATTCAAGATCGCCTTCACCCCTTTCGGCGTGGTTCTCGCGCTGATTTTTATTGGCCTTCCTTTCGTGGTGCGCACCGTGCAGCCCGTTCTCGAGGAGGTCGAACGCGACATTGAGGAAATTTCCGCCCTCCTCGGCGCCAGCCGCCTGCGCACTGTGTTTCAAGTGGTGCTGCCGCAAATCTATCCGGCGCTCCTGACCGGCGCCTCACTTGCCTTTGCCCGCGGTGTCGGGGAATACGGTTCAGTCATCTTCATTGCCGGAAACATCCCCATGGTTTCCGAGATTGCCCCCCTTCTCATCGTCATCAAGCTTGAGGAGTTCGACTATGCCGGGGCCACCGTCATCGCCTCGGTGATGCTGGCAATATCTTTCGCCCTTCTGATGGTCATCAACAAGCTGCAGGCATGGAGCCGCAGGAGACTCGGCAATGGCTGATATTGCGATGACTGGCGTGAAGCGGCATCGCGATGTCGCAAGCGAAGGAAAAAGGGTGAAGCTGGCGCTCATCATTCTGGCCATTCTCTTCCTTATTGCCTTCCTCTTCCTGCCGCTGATTGTCGTATTCATCGAAGGCCTTCGGCGCGGACCCCTGGTCTTTCTGGAGTCCTTCACCGATCCCGACGCGCTTGCCGCCATAAGGCTCACCCTGATGGTGGCGGCCATCGCTGTGCCGCTAAACGCGGTTTTCGGCGTCGCTGCGGCCTGGGCCATTGCCAAGTTCGAATTTCATGGCAAGAACCTGCTGCTCAGCTTCATTGACCTCCCTTTTTCCGTTTCACCCGTCATCTCGGGCCTCGTTTATGTCCTGCTCTTTGGCGCGCAGAGCTGGCTGGGCCCGTGGCTCAAAGCCAATCACATTGAAATTGTTTTCGCCGTTCCTGGCATCGTGCTCGCCACGCTTTTTGTGACGTTCCCGTTTGTCGCCCGCGAAGTCATCCCGCTCATGCAGGCGCAAGGTACCAGTGAAGAGGAAGCTTCTCTCACCTTTGGCGCGTCCGGCTTCTACACTTTCTTCAATGTCACGCTCCCCAACATCAAATGGGCGCTGCTCTACGGCATACTTTTGTGCAATGCCCGCGCCATGGGTGAGTTCGGCGCCGTGTCGGTGGTTTCAGGCCACATCCGCGGCCTCACCAATACCATGCCGCTCCACATTGAGATTCTCTACAATGAATACAACTTCGCCGCCGCCTTTGCCGTGGCCACGCTTCTTGCAAGCCTCGCCCTTCTTACTCTCATTCTCAAATCTGCCCTGGAATGGCGCTATGCCGATCAATTGGCAGCAGCGCGTCGCCACTGAATTCGAAGGAACAAAACCATGTCCGTCACCGTAAACGTGAAAAATATCGAGAAGAGTTTCGGCCGCTTTGCAGCGCTCCGCGGTGTATCGCTGAATGTTGCGGGCGGTGAGCTCTTGGCCCTGCTCGGGCCTTCCGGTTCGGGCAAGACCACGCTGCTCCGCGCCATCGCGGGTTTGGAAGAGATTGACGCGGGCGAAGTCTACTTCGGTGACATCAATGCCAGTCAACTGACCTTGCGCGAGCGCCGCATCGGCTTTGTCTTCCAGCAATATGCCTTGTTCAAGCACATGACCGTGATGAACAACATCGCCTACGGCTTGCGGGCAAGGCCCAAGGCGACCCGCCCTGCCGAGGCGGAAATCCGCAACCGCGTGCTGGAATTGCTCAGCCTCGTGCAGCTTGATGGTTTGGAAGCCCGCTTCCCGGCCCAACTCTCCGGCGGCCAGCGCCAGCGGGTAGCACTTGCCCGCGCTCTTGCCATTGAACCTCGCGTGCTTCTGCTTGACGAGCCCTTCGGCGCACTGGACGCCAAAGTGCGAAAGGACCTGCGCCGCTGGCTGCGTGAACTTCACGCCCGTACCGGCCATTCCACCCTCTTCGTGACCCATGATCAGGAAGAAGCTTTTGAATTGGCCGATCGCGTGGCCATCCTCAATGACGGAAGAATCGAACAGATTGGCTCGCCGAGCCAGATCGTGCATCATCCGGCAAATGCCTTTGTTGCTGACTTTGTAGCGGGAATCGAAATCAAGCCGCGCAACCACAGGCCGGCGAGAACTACTCAGCCCAGCCGCGCAACTCTTGCCGCACCAGGGCTTCCAACATTTCAATAGAAGGTTTGCTGTCATTCAGGCACGGCACGGCGGAAAAATTGGTTCCACCCGCATGCTTGAAGCTTTCATCAAGGCCAATGGCCACTTCTTCTAAAGTCTCAACGCAGTCAGCGGAAAATCCC
>JBBQNU010000116.1:0-10123 GCA_038330285.1 Hyphomicrobiales bacterium
CGCAACCCACAAGGCGCTCACCGCCGCAGCCCAAATGGGTGGCGACATCCATGTGCTGGTGGCCGGCAACAATGCCGCTGCCGTTGCGGCTCAAGCGGCGAAGCTCACGGGCGTGAAGAAAGTTCTCCACGCCGAAAGCGCGTCGCTTGAACGTCCGCTCGCCGAACCCATGGCCGCCATGATTGTCTCGCTGGCTGGAGGCTATGATCACCTCGTGGCCGCCGCTACAACCAATGGCAAGAACTACATGCCGCGCGTGGCGGCTTTGCTCGATGTCATGCAGATCTCCGATATTTCCGAAGTGAAATCAGCCGACACTTTTGTGCGTTTGATTTACGCCGGCAACGCCGTTCAAACCGTGCAGTCAACAGATGCCAAGAAAGTCATCACCGTGCGCACCGCGAGCTTTGCCGCCACTGGCGAAACTGGTTCGGCCGCAATCGAAAAAGTAAACGCCGCCGCCGATCCCGGCCTGTCCACCTATCAGAGTGAAAACCTCACCAAGTCTGATCGCCCCGAGCTCACCTCCGCCAAGGTCATCGTCTCCGGCGGCCGCGGCATGCAGAACGGCGAAAACTTCAAGATGCTGGAAGCGGTGGCCAAAAAACTGGGTGCCGCCGTTGGCGCCTCGCGCGCCGCCGTCGATGCGGGCTATGTACCCAATGATTACCAGGTGGGCCAGACCGGCAAAGTCGTGGCCCCCGATCTCTACATCGCCGTTGGCATCTCAGGCGCCATCCAGCATCTCGCCGGCATGAAGGATTCCAAGATCATCGTCGCCATCAACAAGGACGATGAAGCCCCCATCTTCCAGGTGGCGGATTTCGGCCTCGTGGCTGATCTCTTCCAAGCCGTGCCGGAACTTGAAGCCGAACTGGCAAAAGTCTTGAAGTAACACACTGCTGACATATCCTGTCAGCGCGTGGCGATAGAGGGCTGTCATGCTGCTTTACTCCGGCCCCCTCAGCCTGTTTTCCCGCAAGGTTGAAATCGTCCTCGCCGAAAAGAATCTCGCGTTTGAGCGCATGCTGGTGCCATTCAGCCAAACCAAGGGTTACGCCCCAAAGCATCCCGCCGTGCTCGCCGCCAATCCCAAAGGCCAAGTGCCGGTGCTGATCGACGGCGCTGTCACCCTCTATGATTCAACCGTCATCGCCGAATATCTCGAAGACAAATATCCCAGCCCTTCGCTCTTTCCGCGCGAGCCCGAAGCCCGCGCCAGGTGCCGCCTTCTCGAACTGGAAGCCGATGAAATTCTGCTGGTGCCGGTTCGCGCCCTCATGTTCCGCAGCGAGCCGCCGGGCCCCGATACTGCGCGACGCGAAGAACAGGAGCGTGCCGCACTCAAGGCTGAAGATGTAATTTTGGAAAACTATGCGGCCCTTGCCGCAAAACTTGGACCCCGGGAATATTTCTGCGGCACCTTTTCCGTGGCTGACATTGCGACGTTCATGAACATCCATCACGGACTGCGCCTCGGCGCTCCGCCCGTTTCAGCGCATCAAAATCTTTTCGATTGGCACGCAAGACTTTCCAAACGCCCAAGCTTTGCCACCGTGATCGCCGAGATGGTGGCAGCAGACCGGGAATTATCCCATCCCGTTCCCCGGCGCTGACTACTTGCGCGCCGTAAGCCGCGTGGCGGTAATGGATAGAAGGGCGGCCAGGACAAGAAAGCCAACCGCCATCCAGGCGATGTTTGTGGAAATCCCATCCTTGATCGCAAATCCGCCGGTGGCCGCCCCGACGGATTGCCCGAGATAAACTGCAGAAGTATTGAGGGCCACGGTTGCCGCGGCAAGCGGCGGCGCAATGACCACCAGCCTGCTTTGCTGCAGTGAATTGGACGAGAAGGTTCCCAGGCCCCAAATGAAACAGGCGATGCAGCCCAGGATATAATTGCCGAAGAACAGCCCGAACATGCCGAGCCCCGCAATCAGGAAACACAGCGCGACAAGAATGGCCCGGTCAACGCCGAACCGCCTGATGGCCTTTGTCGCCAGATAGTTTCCCGAAACTCCGGCAACCCCGAATATCCCGAACATCAGCGCAATGTTGTTGGGCGTGGCGGCAAACGCCTCGCGCAAGATCGGTGCGAGATAGCTCACCACGGTGAATTGCCCGGACATGCTGAGAAGCGTCACCAGCAGGATGCACAAAAGCGCGGGATTCTTGAATACCGCGATCCAGGATGAAAATTGCAGGGGCTGGACCCGCAAGCCCGGCCTGAGTGACAACATGACGCCAACGCAAGACACAGCCGCGAGCAGGGCCATGGCGAAGAATGTTGCGCGCCAGCCAAGCTCAGTGCCCAAGATGCTGCCGAGCGGAATGCCCACCACCGAGGCCAGCGACCAGCCGATGAAAATGAAGGCGATGGCTTCCGATCGCCGTTCAGGCGGCACCAGTAACCCAATCGTCGCCGCCGCCTGGGGCGTGAACAGCGCCGCTGCAACCATGCTCACGGTGCGGAAGACAAGCAGCGACCAGAATTCAGGCGCAAACGCTGCCAGGCCATGGCCCACCGCGTAAATCGCCGCCGAAACTGCCAGCAGCATGCGCCGGTCAAACCGGCTGGTGAGACCCGCCAGAACCGGAGCACCTACCCCCACCACCAATCCGCCGGCAAACAGCAGAAGTCCGGCCGTGGCCGGCGGCACCCCAAGGTCGGCCCCCAATACGTTCAAAAGTCCAGCCGGGAGCAGAACCCCCGTGCCAATGACAAAATTGCCAAACAGCAGGGACCAAAGCGCCAAGCGTGGGGAAGCCTGGCCGGGACTGTGTATCATGGAGCTTGCCTTCACAGAACAAAACGAAAGCAGCCGCAAGCAAACCTGTCCAGCGCCCATTAAGCATCGGCCTGTGCTTTTATGCTGCACCTGCGAAATAGACTTGCTCTAAACCTTCACGCGTTATAGGCTTAAACGCTGAAATCAAGCGAGTTACGGGCGGACATGAAGATCAAGAAAGTCGGCATCATTGGTGCTGGGCAAATGGGCAGCGGTATTGCGCATGTCTGCGCCCTCGCCGTATTTGACGTCGGCGTCAACGACGTCAGCAAGGAGCGCATTGATGCGGGCCTCAATACCATCGCAGGCAACCTCGGGAGGCAGCTTAAGTCCGGCAAAATCACCGAAGCGGATCGCAATTCCGCGCTGAAGCGCATTACCCCCGTTGCGAATTTCGAAGGCTTTGCCGACTATGACCTGGTCATCGAATCGGCAATCGAAGACGAGCAGGTCAAGCGCAAGATTTTCCAGGCCCTCTGCCCCCATCTGCAGCCGCACACGCTGGTGGCCTCCAACACCTCGTCAATTTCCATCACGCGGCTTGCCGCGGTCACCGGCCGCCCTGAAAAATTTATGGGCATCCATTTCATGAATCCCGTGCCCGTCATGGAGCTGGTGGAACTCATCCGCGGCATCGCCACGGAGGAGGCAACCTTTGCCGCCGTGAAGGAATTTACCCTCGCCCTCCACAAGACCATTGCGGTGGCCGAGGATTTTCCCGCCTTCATCGTGAACCGCATCCTGCTCCCCATGATCAATGAGGCGATCTACACGCTCTATGAAGGCGTGGGCGGCGTGGAAGCCATCGATACGGCTATGAAACTCGGCGCCCGGCATCCCATGGGGCCGCTTGAACTGGCGGATTTCATTGGCCTAGATACCTGTCTTTCAGTGATGCAGGTGCTTTACGAAGGCTTGGCCGATTCAAAATACCGCCCCTGCCCGCTGCTGGTGAAATATGTCGAGGCCGGCTGGTTGGGCCGCAAGGCCAACCGCGGCTTCTACGACTACCGCGGCGAAAAGCCTGTCCCTACTCGCTGAGCGCGGCCTTCATCAGGGCAACCGCTTCCGCACTGTTCCATTCGGCGGGGCCCAGCAGGCGCCCGATTTCCCGGCCCTTGCGGTCAATCAGCAGAGTGACCGGCAGGCCCAAGGCCTGCAGCATATTGAGGGATGTGGTCGTCTCATCGATATAAAGGCCAAGGGCGTCCGCGCCTGTTTCCTTCAAAAACGCCGCCGAGGCGTCAAGCCCTTTGCGGTCAACGCTCAAGGCCACAACCTCAAAATCCTTCGACCCCAGTTGCTTCTGAACCTCGTTAAGGGCAGGCATTTCCTTGCGGCACGGCGCACACCAGGTAGCCCATAGATTGAGCAAAACCACGCGTCCCTGCCACTTGCTTAACTTTACCTCGCTCCCCGATGAATCCTTGAAAGCGAGATCGGGCACAATTGGCCGGTCAGCCTTGACCAGAAAGGCAGCCATCGGCCCCACGGCAAAAGCCTTGAATCCGCCCCCGCTGTTAACCTCCTCCACCTTGCGCGGAACATCGCCGGACAGGTAAATGCCAATGCCCCCGGCAATAAAGGCAAGCAGGACGACATAAATCAGGGAATTCCGGTTTCGCTTTGGGTCATTCATGGCTAAAAGGCTTACTCGTTCGCATCAGGGATTTCCAATGACCAATAAAATGTGGGGCGGCAGGTTCAAATCCGGGCCCGGCGCCATCATGCAAGAGATCAATGCTTCGATCAGCTTTGACAAGCGCCTCTATGCCCAGGACATTGCAGGCTCGAAAGCCCATGCCGCAATGCTGGCCCACCAGGGCATCATTTCCAAATCCGATGCCAAGGAAATTACCCGTGGCCTCGACCAGGTTCAAGCCGAGATCGAAGCAGGCACGTTCACGTTTTCGACAGCCCTCGAAGACATTCATATGAATGTCGAGCAGCGCCTGAAGGACATCATTGGCGAACCTGCCGGCCGCTTGCATACGGCGCGCTCGCGCAATGACCAGATCGCCACGGATTTCCGCCTTTATATCCGCACCACGGTCGACCATCTCGATGGGCAGTTGAAAGACCTGCAACTGGCGCTCGCTGAAAAAGCCGAAGCCCACGCCAAAACCATCATGCCCGGCTTCACCCATCTGCAAGTGGCCCAGCCCATCACCTTTGGCCACCACTGCCTAGCTTATGTGGAAATGCTGGCGCGTGATCGCTCCCGGCTGGCCGATGCAAGAGCCCGGATGAATGAAAGCCCCCTGGGTGCGGCGGCTCTTGCAGGAACTTCTTTCCCCATTGACCGCAGCATGACGGCTAAGGCCCTGGGCTTTGACCGGCCCATGCGCAATTCACTGGATGCGGTGGCGGACCGTGATTTTGTTCTGGAGCTTCTCTCCGCTGCCGCCATTTGCGCCACGCATCTCTCCCGGCTTGCCGAGGAGATTGTCATCTGGTCCACCACGCAATTCCGCTTCGTGAAGCTTTCCGACAAGTTCACGACCGGTTCCTCCATCATGCCGCAAAAGCGCAATGCCGATGCGGCAGAGCTGGTGCGCGCCAAGCCCGGACGGATTCTGGGCGCTCTCACCTCATTGCTGGTCATCATGAAGGGCCTGCCGCTCACCTATTCCAAGGACATGCAGGAAGACAAGGAACCGGCTTTTGACGCCATCGACAACCTGTCACTGGCCATTGCAGCGATGGCTGGCATGGTCAGCGATCTCGTGCCCAATGCCGATGTCATGCGCGAGGCCGCAGCCAGCGGATTTTCAACCGCCACCGATCTGGCCGACTGGCTCGTCCGTACGCTGAAGATGCCGTTCCGCGAGGCCCATCATGTGGCAGGCTCGCTGGTGGCCCTGGCCGAAAAGCAGGGCTGCGACTTGCCGGGGCTGAAACTGGAAGACATGCAAAAAATCGAAAAACGCATTACAAGGGACGTCTACAAGGTGCTCACCGTCGAAGCCTCCGTCGCCTCGCGCACCAGCTTTGGCGGAACCGCACCGGCAAATGTGGCGCGCGAAGCCAGGCGCTGGCTGAAATTGTTGAAGTAAGGGGAAACACATGAAACTCATTATCACGTTGCTGCTCCTGGCAGGCATCACCACCACGCTGAACGCCTGCGGCCGGCGCGGCGATCCGGAAGCGCCAAAATTGCAGCAGGCCCAGTAATTCATGCATCACTTTGCCTATCGTGATGGAATGCTCCATGCGGAGGATGTTGACCTCAACATCATCGCCGATGAAATCGGCACGCCGTTCTACTGCTATTCCACCGCCACGCTGGAGCGCCACTACCGGGTGATGGCGGAAGCCTTCAAGGGCAGCGACCATTTCATCTGCTACGCCATGAAGGCCAATTCCAACCAGGCCGTGATCAGGACCATGGCCGATTTGGGCGCCGGCATGGATGTGGTCTCCGAAGGCGAACTTCGCCGCGCCTTGGCCGCTGGCGTTCCAGGCCGCAAGATCGTCTTTTCCGGCGTCGGCAAAACCGCCCGTGAAATGGCCCTTGGCCTGAAGGAGGGCGTGTCCTGCTTCAATGTGGAATCAGAGCCTGAACTGGAGCTGCTCTCGCAAGTGGCCCAGCGCACCGGCCAGCGCGCCACCATTTCCATCCGCGTCAATCCTGATGTCGATGCAAGGACGCACACCAAGATCACCACCGGCAAGGCCGACAATAAGTTCGGCATTTCCTTCACCCGCGCTCCACAAGTCTACGCCCGCGCCGCCGCCCTGCCCGGGCTCGATGTGGCCGGCGTCGACATGCACATCGGCAGCCAGATCACCGCCATCGAACCTTTCGAACAGGCTTTCAAGCTGATGGCCGAACTCACCACGCGGCTGAAATCGGAAGGCCACAACATTCGCCATCTCGATTTGGGCGGCGGCCTTGGCGTGCCCTATCGCGGCACCAATGACGTGCCGCCGCACCCCGATGAATATGCCGCCATGGTGAAGCGGACGCTGGGCCACCTTGGCCTGAAGTATGTTCTTGAGCCCGGCCGCATGATTGTCGGCAATGCCGGAATTTTGGTGTCGCGCGTGATTTACGTGAAGGAAAACGACGGGAATTATTTTGTCATTCAGGATGCGGCAATGAATGATCTCATCCGGCCGACACTTTACGATGCTTATCACGAGATCATCCCGGTGAAGAAGCCCGAGGGCAATGCTGTGGAGATCACCGCCGATATTGTCGGCCCCGTCTGCGAATCCGGTGACTATCTGGCCAAGGCACGGCGCTTGCCGAAGCCCGGGCAGGGCGACCTCCTCGCCACCATGACCGCCGGCGCCTATGGCGCCGTGCAGTCCGGCACCTACAACACAAGGCCGCTGGTGGCGGAAGTCCTGGTGAAGGGCGATACATGGTCGCTGGTCAGGCCGCGCCAGACCTATGAGGATCTGATTGGGCTCGACCGTCTCGCCCTGTGGCAGGGGAAGACCTGAGCACAGGTCTCCCGAGAAGAAAGCGGCCCTCCGCTTCCCGGGTAGATTTCACGATGTCAAACAGCGGCGGCGGGATGATCCCGCCTGAAGCTTCCGGAATTGAGGGAACGTTACGCCCCGACCCCGAAGGCCCCATCCACCCGTTCAAGATCACTGTCATGATCAGAATCTTTTGGGGATGAACCAGTTATGTCTAGCATAATAGGAATTTATTGGCAAGGAATAAATTCACGTTACGGCCTAAAGTTGGTGGCCGCTCATGAAAAAGTGATGAAATTCCATGGGCACAATTTTGCCGAGGTGTGCTATTATCCCTGCCAGCATGGCTGAACTCACACAGGCTCGAATTGAGCGTAGAATTACGGCAGCGCGCCTGGCCCTTTTCTGGGAAAGCCTGTGGGATGCCCTGTGCTGGCCTCTCATTCTCACGCTGGTGCTGGCCGCAACAGCCCTTTCCGGCTTGCTGACCCAATTTCCCGACGCCCTGCGCTATGGCCTCCTGAGCCTTCTGGTTGCCGCGATCATCTGGTCGCTCCGGCACGTTTTGAAAATCACCTGGCCCAGCCCCTATGCGGCCATGCGCCGGATCGAGGCCCAGTCCAGTCTTTTCAACCGGCCTTTGTCGACCAGCAATGATACGCCTGCCGGAGAGAGCCTAGATGAAAGAAGCCTCGCCCTTTGGGAGGAGCACAAGCGCCGCCAGCTGGCCAAGCTCAACGACCTGAGGGTTGGAACCCCGCAATCCAACTGGCGCGACCGAGATCCCCGCTCTTTAAGGGTGCCCGCCAGCCTCGCCCTGCTCGCGGTTCTTTTCCTCGCCCAGGGCGACGGCGTCTCGAATCTCAAGAACACCTTTCAGGTGGGTCCGGCCATCGCCCAAAAGCCCATAAGCCTCGATGCCTGGCTCAAGCCTCCGGCCTATACCGCAAAACCGCCGTTGCTGCTCACCAGCCCGGCCCAGATTGAAAAGCTGAAGACCAACAGCAACATTCTCATCCCGCAGAACAGCGGCCTCGTGCTGCGCCTCGATGGCGCGAGGAATCCGCGCCTTGCATTTTATGATCTGTCAAAACCTGATGCCGAACTGAAAGACCAGAAGGCAACAATCAAATCCGCCAATGGCCTGTTCGAAGCCGAGGCCAAGCTCAATGCGCCTGCGCTCATCAAGGTTCTCGATGGCAACACGGAACTGGCGGCCTGGCATGTTTCCCTCATTCCCGATAATCCGCCAAGCGTTTCCATCGTCGAAGAGCCAAGATCGGAAAGCCTTGGCTCCCTCACGGTGAAGTGGAAAGCCGCCGATGACTACGGCGTGTCCGCCATAACCTCGGAGATCGACCTGTCAGACAACCAGAAGGATGGCGTTGGCTTCACCAGCAATGGCGTGTTTCTGTTTGATCCGCCAAAATTTCCGGTAAGCCTGCGCAAATCTTCGCCGCGTGAAGAACTGGGATCGACCAGTGCCGATCTCACCGCCCATCCCTGGGCCGGCCTTTTCGTGGACCTCACCCTTGAGGTCACCGACGCCGCAAAGCAGGCAACCAAAAGCGAAGTGAAATCATTCAAGCTTCCCGAGCGGTTTTTCACCAAGCCGCTGGCCCAGGCCCTGATCGAACAGCGCAAAACCCTGATCATAAATCCCGATGAAGCAGGCAGCGTGGGAAAATTGCTGCAGGCCCTGCTGATCTATCCCGCCGGCCTTATCGAGAACAGCGGAACGCAATTGGCCATCGCAACGATCATTTCACGCATACAGAATGTGCGCGACCACAGCGATGTGGAGGAGGCTGTCGATCTTCTGTGGCAGACGGCGCTGAGCATTGAGGAAGGCGATCTCGCCGATGCCCGCGCCGAACTTGAAGCAGCCCGCAAGGCGCTGGAGCGCGCCCTGGCCGAAGGCGCCACGCCTGAACAATTGCAGGAACTGATGAAGAACCTGCGCGGCGCCATGGACCGCTACATGCAGTCCATGCGGAAGGAAGCCGAGAAGCGCCAGGCCCAGGGCCAGCAAAACAAGAACCGGCGCGCCCCCAACGGCAAGATGATCACCCAGCAGGACCTGCAGGAGATGCTCGATACCATTGAAAAGCTGACCCAGAACGGCGCCAACGAAGCGGCCCAGGAACTGCTTGCTCAACTCGACGAGATTCTGAAAAACATGGAGCCCGGCATGGCCCAGCAGGGCGGGCCTCCGGGAGATTCGGCAACAACGGAAATGCTGAACGAACTTTCCGAGTTGATGCGCCGCCAGCAGGAGCTGATGGATAAAACCCAGCGCGGCCAGCCAGGCGATGAAGAAGGCGAACCCATGGACGGGGAAGGCGATGATCCCGGAAACCGCAGCGGAAACCAAGGCGAGGGCACCAATGGGCTGGCCGGCGAACAGGGCAACCTTGGCCGCATGCTCGAGCAATTCATGCAGCAGTTGGGCCAGAACGGACTGAAAGCTCCGCCCTCCTTCGGCGAGGCCGGAAAACAGATGGGCGAAGCCGAACAATCCCTGCAGCAGCAGCAGCGTGAACAGGCCCTGGGCGCGCAAGGTGAAGCCTTGAACCAGCTGCGCGCCGGGGCTCAGGACATGGCCCGGCAAATCCAGCAGCAGGGCCAGTCCGGCCAGGACAATACCGGGCGCGATGGCCAGGCACGGGGCGAAACCCATGATCCGCTGGGACGGCCCATGCCCAACAGCGGCGATAATTTCGGACCGAAGGAAAACATGCTGCCATCCGAACTCGCAATCCGCCGCGCCCGGGAAATCCTTGAAATGCTGCGCGCCCGCGCCAACACCCCGGACCTGCCGCGCATCGACAAGGATTACATCGACCGCCTGCTGCGCGGGCTGTATTAGAAAGAAACCGAAAAACATCCGTCATTCCGGCGCA
>JBBQNU010000117.1:0-10034 GCA_038330285.1 Hyphomicrobiales bacterium
TGGCCAAGGCTGTCATCCCGTCGCTTGCCGGGACCGCCACATCCGCGCTGCAAAAGCTGTTGCAGGCCAAGGGCAAGAAGCGTCCGCGCCGGCGCGAAACCGGCGAGGAAGCGTATGGCGGCGATGAAGCGGCTGAGGAAGCCGACGCCGAAGCGGCGCTGGCACAATTGGAAGTCATCATAGGCAAAGACGACCGGGTGCGAATACAGAAAACAGCCGTAGTCCCCTGGAAGCGGATTTGCCATCTGCAAATCGAAGCCCAGAATGGCAGCAAGTTTCTTGGGACCGGCGCGCTCATCGGCCCCAGAACGGTGGTCACCGCAGGACACTGCGTTTTCCTGCACGGCGCAGGCGGCTGGGCAAAATCGATCACCGTCACGCCAGGACGCAACGCCGGCAGCCGTCCGTACGGACAGGCAAAAGCCATCCAGCTCCATACGGTGAAGGGCTGGAAAGACAGCAAGAACCGGCAGTATGACTATGGGGCGATCACCTTGGGACCGGGCCTGAAAATGTCGCCACCCAGCGCTTTCGGTTTTGATGCGCTTCCGGACGCCGCCCTGAAAGGGGCGAAACTGAACACCGCAGGTTATCCCGGCGACAAACCCGCAGGCACGATGTGGTACCACGGAATGAAGGCCAAGGCCGTCCAGCCAAGGGTTCTGGTCTATGACATTGACACCATGGGCGGCCAATCGGGCAGTCCGCTATGGATCAAGCGCAATGGAAAGCGCATCCAGGTCGGCATTCACACGAACGGCATGGCGAGCGGAAACTCGGGAACCCGCATTACCGCGCCCGTGCTGGCAAACATGAAGAAGTGGAGAGCTGTATAAGTCCAGGCGCCCGGCTGCCCGGTGGAGACGTCATTGTTCGCCGCCGGGCGCTGCCTTCGCAACAGGAGGAATTCTAGATGGGAATTCTAAAGGGAGTGGTCACAACAGCGGAACGCGAGCCAATTCCGGAAGCCAGGGTAATGATTGCCGAGGGGCCGTCGCACCCAGATATTGCAGGGCTTACCGGTGACGATGGCCGTTTCCGCCTGACGGGTTTGGTGCCGGGGAAATACAAGATTGAAGTTGATGCAGATGGTTTCCGGCCTGCCCGCGGAGGCGCGCGCGTTCTCAGCAAAGGCGCGCGATTCTACCGTATCGCACTGGAGCCGATTGAGCCCGAAGATGATGAGGACCTCATACCCATACCGGAAATTGGCTGACAAAGGATCCGCAACCAGGTTGTTGCGTATAGCACACGCGGGCATTTTCGCGGCCTTATCGTCCATTCGGCCCGGCGCATGGGCCGCAGAATCGGGGGCTTCTCCCAAATCCTAACGGACTTTTCGACGCATTGCTTATAACTCCCATAAAATCTAGTTATTACAATCATTTATATGCGCTATCCATTTCTTGACACAATTTGGCACCGCAACTATGGTGCGCTCGATTTTAAGGGGTGGAAATCGCTGCTTTTTCGCTGGAAATTTTGAGTGGGATCATGACGGACTCTGACCGGCTCAAAGACCTCGGCAAAAAGATCGACAAAACCCTTCAAGAGCGGCGCGGCGCATCCGGTCCTGACAGTCAGGAAGGGTCTGCCGCGGGTCTCGCATTCCGGGCGGTCAGCGAATTACTCGTGGGGCTTCTTGTGTGCATGGCCTTGGGCTGGGGGGCTGACAAATATTTCGGCACCGCACCTTGGATCATGCTGGCGTTGATGCCTCTTGGGCTGGCGGCGGGTGTCATGAATGTGATGCGGCTGTCGAACAGCAAGCAGGCGGAAGATTTACTCGGCGGCAAGGGCGACATGACCCCATCCGTCAAAGACGATGATGATGAGGATTGAACGTGGCTACTCCCGAACACGGCGAAAAGATTATCGACCCGATCCACCAGTTCGTGATCAACCGCATCATTCCGCTTGATATCGGCGGCATCGACATTTCCTTCACCAACTCGGCCCTGTGGGCAGTGATCGCCACGGTCTGCGCCTCGCTGCTGTTCATCCTGGCGCCGCGCAACCTGATCCCAACACGCCTGCAGTCGGTGGCTGAAAGCATTTACGAAGTGGTCGACAACATGACCCACGAAGTGCTGCATGAAAATGCCCGCACTTATTTTCCCTTCGTGCTGACGCTGTTTGTCTTCATCCTTTTCGCCAATGTGCTGGGCCTCATTCCCTATTCCTTCACGGTGACCAGCCATATCGTGATCACCTTGGCGCTCGCCCTTGTTGTGTTCATCGGGGCCACGATCATCGGCTTCATCCGCAACGGCTTTGGCTATCTCAAGCTGTTCGTGCCATCGGGCGTACCTGCCCTGCTCCTGCCGCTCGTGGTGCTTATCGAAATCGTATCCTATTTCATCCGCCCCATGAGCCTTTCCATCCGGCTGTTCGCCAACATGATGGCGGGCCACATGATGCTGAAGGTGATGGCGGGCTTCGTTGTCATGCTCGGCGTGACGGCGGGCTGGCTGCCCTTGGCGGCCATGGTGGGCCTCATGGGCCTTGAACTTCTCGTGGCCGCTCTTCAGGCCTATGTTTTCGCACTTTTGACCTGCATGTATCTCAGCGATGCCATGCATGTTGACCACTAACTAAACCCCATCCATTCCACAGGAGAAAAAAATGGACGTTGAAGCAGCAAAGATGATCGGTGCAGGTATTGCGGCAGTTGCCCTTGGCGGTGCTGGTATTGGTATCGGCACAATTTTCGGCAACTACCTGGCAGGTGCCTTGCGCAATCCAGCCGCCGCCGCCAGCCAGCGCGGCACCCTGTTCTTGGGCTTTGCCTTCGCCGAAGCAACGGGCCTCATCGGCTTTGCCGTTGCCATGCTCATCCTGTTCGGCTGATATCAGCCGTTGACCTCTGACCGGCGCTGCATGGTGCGGCGCCGTTCAAAATTTTTTATAGGGCTTGCCGATGCCGCAGCTTGATATGTCTACCTGGCCGCCACAGCTTTTCTGGCTCGCTATCACCTTTCTGGCGCTCTATTTCGTCATCTCGCGCGTGGCCATCCCACGCACCGGCGGCGTGATAGCGCTTCGCAAGTCAACCATTGACGGCGATCTTGCAAAGGCAAAGAATCTCAAGGACGAAACCGAAAATGCGGTGCGGTCTTACGAGGCTGCCCTGGCTGATGCCAAGGCAAAGGCCCAGGCCATTGCCATTGAAAACCGCAACAAGCTCAATGTTGAAATTGAAGCGGAGCGGGCCAAGCTTGACGCCGCCTTGGGCACCAAGATTGCAACAGCCGAAAAGAAGGTTGCCGCCTCGCGCGACAAGGCGCTCGAAGATATTTCAGCCATGGCTGCTGACATTGCCAGCGACATTGTCCAGCAGTTGACCGGCAGCAAGATCACCAAAGCCGCGGCCACCGCCGCCGTTTCCAAGACCCTGGGCAAATAGGAGCAAGCCATGTTACGTGATCCTGCAACCTGGGTTGCCGTTGCCTTCGTTCTTTTCGTAGGGCTTGGCATCTATCTCAAAGTGCCGGCCATGCTGGCCAAGATGCTGGATGAGCGGGCCGACAAGATCAGCAAGGAACTGGCGGAAGCCAGGAAGCTCCGTGAGGAAGCCCAGGCGCTTCTGGCCGAGTACCAGAAGAAGCGCGTTGAGGCCGAAAAAGACGCGGCCAACATCGTGGCCCAGGCCAAGGTGGAAGCCGAATCCTACGGCGTTGAAACTCGCAAGAAGCTGGCTGAAACCATCGAGCGCCGCACCAAGCAGGCGGCCCAGAAAATCGCGCAAGCCGAAGCCGCCGCCATCAAGGAAGTACGCACCACCGCAACCGAAGCTGCCATTGCCGCCGCTTCCAGGCTGGTGGGCGAAACGGTTCAGGGCGCTGCAGGCGGAAAGCTGATCGACGAGTCAATCGCCGCAGTGAAGAGCCGGTTGAACTAGGCTAACTGACTAGAAGAATTCAAACTCCGGCCTTTGCGCCGGAGTTTTTGTTTATTCCGCCGCTTCCATGTAGTTCGCCATGGGCGGGCAGGTGCAGACGAGGTTGCGGTCGCCGTAGACGTTGTCGACGCGGGCCACAGGCGGCCAATACTTGTCGTTGGCGTAGCCCTTGAGCGGGAAGAAGGCCTTTTCCTTGGAATAGGGATGCTTCCAGTCGCCGAGCAACAAGCGATGGGTGTGGGGGGCGTTTTTCAGGACGTTGTCGAGCTTGTCGGCCCTGCCCTCCTCCACTTCGGCGATCTCCTTGCGGATTTCGATCATGGCATCGCAGAAGCGGTCGAGCTCGCGCTTGCATTCGGATTCGGTGGGTTCGATCATCAGGGTATCGACGACGGGGAAGGACATGGTGGGCGCATGGAAGCCGTAATCCACCAGGCGCTTGGCCACGTCCTCCACGCTGATGCCGGTACGATCCTTCAGCCAGCGGAGATCAATGATGCACTCGTGGGCCACAAAGCCGCCGGGCCCCGTGTAGAGCACGGGGAAATGAGGGTTGAGGCGCTTGGCCATGTAGTTGGCATTGAGGATGGCAACGATGGTGGCCTTCCGCAGGCCCTCGCCGCCCATCATGGCAATGTAGGTCCAGGAGATCGGCAGGATCGAGGCGGAACCCCAGGGAGCGGCGGATACGGCACCCTGCGATTGATCGCGGCCTGCGGCGGGGTTCACGCCATCCACCACGCTGTGGCCCGGCAGGAAGGGGGCCAGATGGGCCTTCACGCCGATAGGGCCGACGCCCGGGCCGCCGCCGCCATGGGGGATGCAGAAGGTCTTGTGCAGGTTCATGTGGCAGACATCGGCGCCGAGCTCGGCGGGACGCACCACGCCTACTTGCGCGTTGAGGTTGGCGCCATCGAGATAGACCTGGCCGCCATGAGCGTGAATGGTGGCACAGATATCCTTGACCGCAGTTTCGAAGACGCCATGGGTGGAGGGATAGGTGATCATGAGGGCAGCGAGATTGTTTTTGTGCTCCTCCGCCTTGGCCTTGAGATCGGCCACATCGACATTGCCCTGCTCATCGCAGGCGACGACCACCACCTTGAATCCTGCCATCACAGATGATGCGGGGTTGGTGCCATGGGCGGAGATGGGGATGAGGCAGATGTCGCGGTGGGTTTCCCCACGCGATTCATGGTAGCCGCGGATGGCGAGCAGGCCCGCATACTCGCCCTGGCTGCCGGCGTTGGGCTGCAATGACACGGCATCGAAGCCGGTGATTTCGCCGAGCATCGCTTCCAATTCTTCGAAGAGCTGCTGGTAGCCTTGCGTCTGTTCAAGCGGCGCAAAGGGGTGGAGCAGCGAGAAATTACGCCAGGTCACCGGAATCATTTCGGTGGTGGCGTTGAGTTTCATAGTGCAGGAACCAAGTGCTATCATCGCTTGATCCAATGCTACATCTTTTGCCTGCAAGTGCCGGAGATACCTCAACATTTCGGTTTCGGAATGATACATCTCGAAGACCGGGTGGGTGAGGTAGCTTGAGGTGCGCTGCAATGATTTTGGAATGGTCTCTTTCGTGGCCTTGTCCAGCGCATCGACATCGGCGCGTTCTGCCGCATCGGTTTTGAAGACGCTGAGCAGGCGTTTCAATTCTTCGCGGCGCGTTGACTGGTCAAAGCTGATGCCGAGATGATCGGCATCGACATAGCGGAGGTTAATGCGTTTTTCCTTGGCGCGGGCAAACAGGGCATAGGCGCGCCCGGGTGCGTGAATGGTCACTGTATCGAAGAAGGATTTGGTGGCAACTTCGTAGCCGAATGATGTCACGGCGCTGGCAAAAATTTCGGCAAAGCGGTGGGTGCGCGCCGCCATTTTGCGGATGCCTTCGGGGCCATTGTAGACGGCGAACATGGAGGCAATGATGGAGAGCAGAACCTGCGCGGTGCAGATATTGCTGGTGGCCTTCTCGCGCCTGATGTGCTGTTCGCGGGTTTGCATGGCCATGCGCAGCGCCGGGTGGCCTTCGGCATCGATGGACACGCCGATGATGCGGCCCGGCATGGCGCGCTTGAACTCTTCGCGGGTGGCAAAGAAGGCCGCATGGGGCCCGCCATAGCCCATGGGCACACCGAAGCGCTGGGCCGAGCCCACGGCAATGTCGGCGCCCAATTCGCCCGGCGGGGTAAGGAGCGCCAGTGCCAACAGGTCGGTTGCCATGATGGCCATGGCGCCTGCGCCATGGAGCTTGTCGATAATGCCGCGATAGTCACGCACTTCGCCGGAGGAGCCAGGATAGGAGAGAAGTGCGGCAAATACAGCTTCCGGCTTCATATCCTTGGCCGGATCGCCGATCACCACATCATAGCCAAAGGCGCGGGCCCGGGTCTGGATAACGCCAATGGTTTGCGGATGGGTGTCGTGGTCAACGAAGAAAGTATTTGCCGTGGTCTTTACCAGACGCTTGGCCATGGCCATGGCCTCGGCGGCGGCGGTGGCTTCATCGAGAAGCGAGGCATTGGCCAATTCGAGGCCGGTGAGATCGACAATGACCTGCTGGAAATTGAGAAGCGCCTCAAGACGGCCCTGGCTCACTTCGGCTTGGTAGGGCGTGTAGGCGGTGTACCAGCCGGGATTTTCCAGCACATTGCGCAAGATGACCTTTGGCGTGACGGTGCCGTAGTAGCCCATGCCGATCATCGAGGTGAACACTTCGTTGCGGTCCGCCATCCGACGCAAATAGGAAAGCGCGGTGCGCTCCGCCTTGGCCTTTGGCAATTCCAGAGGCCGCGCCATGCGAATTTCCTTCGGCACTACCTTGGCGATGAAATCCTCGAGTGACTTTGCGCCGACCTCTCGCAGCATTTCAGCGGTTTCATTATCGCTTGGGCCAATATGCCGGCGGATGAAATTGGCACCGGGTTCGAGATCGACAAGGGATTGGCGTGTCATTGGCTTTTCCTATTCAGTTCATTCGTAATTGTGTCGATGACACCATCCATATCGGTATCAACATCGATGTTCCAAAACCGCAGAACGCGATACCCGAGTTTGTCGAGGCTGTTATCGCGATTGCTGTCTTTCAGTTGGTGTGCGTCTTCACCATGTTGCGAGCCATCTACTTCAATGACCAGCCGGGATGATTTCTCGGCAAAATCCACTATGAATGGCGCGATCGGCACCTGCCTTCGGACGTGGTGTCCATTTTGGTTGAGGTGTTTCAATTGCACCCACAACTTTACCTCTTGCGGGGTCATGTTGTTTCGCAACCAGCGGGCGCGCAAATTCACCATGGATTAGTCTCCTTCTCCAACCTCGCCTGCGAGGTTGGGGAAGGTGGCGCGCGCGGCCCTTGCCGCGCGTGACGGATGGGGCTCTCCCTTCTGGACAGGCCCCACCCGTCGCCTTTGGCGACACCCTCCCCGCTTCGCGAAGAGGGAGGAATTACGAGGCCACGAATTTATCATAGGCGGCCTTGTCCATCAGCTCGTTGAGTTCGGCTGGATTGGAGATTTTTATTTTCATGAACCAGCCATCGCCTTCAGCGCCGCGGTTGACGAGAGCGGGATCGCCCTCAAGTTCCTTGTTCACTTCGACCACTTCGCCGGTCACGGGGGCATAGACTTCACTGGCGGCTTTGACGCTTTCAACCACGGCAGCCTCGCCGCCCTTGGTCACCTTCTTGCCGACAGCCGGCAATTCGACAAACACCACATCGCCCAATTGCTCCTGGGCGTGATTGGTGATGCCGATGGTGGCGATGTCGCCTGTAACACTTACCCATTCATGGTCTTTCGAAAACTTGACGGACATAGGTGATCTCCTCAGCGTTTATAATTATGGGGGACGAAGGGCAGGCTTGTGATCTGGGCGGGCATGGGCTTGTCGCGGACGATGAGCTGAACCGCGGTGCCAGCCGCTGCGAATGCAGTTTCGACATAGCCCATCGCCACAGGCCCATTGGCGGTGGGTCCGAAGCCGCCGGAAGTGATGACGCCAATCTGTCGGCCAGCCGCATCGGTCACGACGGTTCCTTCACGGGCAGGGGCGCGGCCTTCCGGCTTGATGCCAACGCGCTTGCGTTTCGCGCCTGACGTGATTTCTTTTTGCACGCGCGCCGCACCGATAAAGCCGCCTTCGCTCCGGCGGCGTTTCTGGATTGACCAGAGAAGATCGCCTTCAACAGGGCTGGTGGTTTCGTCAATGTCGTGGCCGTAAAGGCAGAGACCCGCTTCAAGCCGGAGTGAATCACGCGCGCCGAGGCCGATGGGCTTCACATCCGGATTGGCCAGCAGCAGTTGCCAGAGCCGCACCGCGTCCTTGTCAAAGACTGAAATTTCAAAACCGTCCTCGCCGGTATAACCGGAGCGCGAGACATGGGCCTGAATGCCGTCAATGGAAACCGCCGCGTAATGCATGAACGGAATATCGCGCACGGCTGGAGCCAGTTTTGCGAATGCTGCCTCGGCCTTTGGCCCCTGCAGGGCGATGAGCGCCATATCTGCGCCGCGCTGGAGCTTCACATTGGCTGGAAGATTTTTTTCGATATGGGCAAAGTCGTCGTCCTTGCGCGAGGCATTGCAGACGAGATAGAGCCAGCCTTCGTAGCCCGCGTAAGCCGAGCGGGTGATCATCAGATCATCGAGAATGCCGCCTTCGGGGTTGAGGAATTGCGAGTAGCGGATTTGATGGGGATTGAGGCTGGCGATGTCGGCTGGAACCAGTTTTTCCATGGCGGCGGCGGTTGTGGCGTGATCCGGGCCTACAAGAAACGCCTGCCCCATATGGGAAACGTCAAAAAGACCCGCGTTGCTTCTGGTCCAGTTATGTTCGGTGAGAATGCCGGTGGGATATTGCACGGGCATTTTATAGCCGGCGAAGGGCACAAGCTTTGCGCCAAGGGCGGCGTGTTCATCGTAAAGGATTGTGCGCTTGAGGGCAGCTTCGTTCATGGGAACTCCTGACAATTGACGACAGGCCGCACGCAAAATAGCGCATGGCCTGCCCCCTCTGTCAGAGAACCTGAGAGTTTTCGCCCGAACCGTCACTCCGACACGGCCAGACTTGCTCCTACGGTGAGGGGTGTAACTCCCCTGCTCTCCAGAGTTCCAAAACGCGGCGGTCCTTTTGCCTGAGAGTTTCCGGGGCGGTTGCTCCTTCGGCGCCGGGGTTTCCCCCGATCTCTCCCGCTTGGCGTTTTACGCGAACTAGGCGGAAGGTAGGAGGATGGCTGGCAAAAGGCAAGGGTCGCACGGCTTTCTTGACAACGCCCTCTTCCCCTCGCATGTAAACCCCATGTTGAAACCAAAGCTCACAGTTTTGCTGGCCGCACCGCGCGGATTCTGCGCCGGGGTGGTGCGGGCCATTGATATTGTGGAGCGGGCGCTGGCGCTTTACGGGGCGCCGGTCTATGTGCGCCACGAGATCGTGCACAACAAGTTCGTGGTCGATGACCTCAAGTCCAAGGGCGCCATATTTGTCGATGAGCTGGATGAGATTCCGGCGGGCGACAGGCCGGTGATTTTCTCGGCCCACGGGGTTCCCAAGGCGGTGCCGATGGCTGCCAGCGCGCGCAAGCTTTTCCAGATTGATGCCACCTGCCCCCTGGTGACCAAGGTTCACATGGAAGCCCAGCGCCATCACACGGATGGCCTTGAGATCATCCTGATCGGCCACCGGCACCATCCGGAAGTGATCGGCACCATGGGGCAATTGCCGGCAGGCGCCATCAGCCTCATCGAAACGGTGGCCGATGCGGAAACGCTGGCGGTGAAAAATTCGGAGAAGCTGGCCTACGTGACGCAGACGACGCTTTCGGTGGATGACACGCGCGAGATCATCGTTGCCCTGCAGCGGCGCTTTCCGGGAATACGGGGGCCCTTACGCGAAGACATCTGCTATGCCACCACGAACCGGCAGGAAGCGGTGAAATCCATTGCCGGCAGGATTGAGCTTCTGCTTGTGGTGGGAGCGCCCAACTCCTCCAATTCAAAACGGCTGGTGGAAGTTGGCGAGAATAATGGCTGTGCGCGGGCCCTGCTGGTGCAGCGCGCCACGGATCTGGATTGGTCGCAGTTGCAGAACCTTCACACGATCGGCATCACCGCAGGAGCTTCTGCTCCGGAAGTTCTGG
>JBBQNU010000118.1:0-10031 GCA_038330285.1 Hyphomicrobiales bacterium
GGCCCAGATCGCGGCGGCGGAAGCTAAACTCGCCAGCGCCGAGGCGGCGGAAGGCAATGCGTTGGCAGCCCTCAACCGCGCCACGGCGCTCATCAAGGCAAAGGTTGTGAGCCAGCAGACATTGGACGACTCGACGCTGAAGCATGATTCATCGGAGGCTTCGGTCAACGAAGCACAGGCCAATATTCTGGCGGCACGCGCGCAAATAGATGTGATCGCGGCAAACCGTGTCGAGGCCGAGCGGACCTTGACCGAACTGAATACATCGCTGGCCAAGGCGGAGCGTGATCTCTCTTTCACCAGCATCCGCGCCCCCTTCGATGGCACGGTAGCAAACCGCGCGGTGGAACCCGGCCAGTTCGTGCAGGGCGGCACCCGCCTGATGGCGCTGGTGCCGGCGGACGGGGCCTATATCGAAGCCAATTTCAAGGAAACCCAGCTGGCCGATTTGCATGCGGGCCAGAAGGCCGAAATCAGCATTGATGCCTTTGACGGGGAAGTGTTCGAAGGCCATGTCTTGAGCCTCGCACCCGCCTCAGGTTCGGAGTTTTCACTTCTGCCGCCTGAAAACGCCACGGGCAATTTTACCAAGATCACGCAACGCGTGCCGGTGAAGGTGTCGGTGCCGACGGAGCTTGCGGAAAAGCTGCGGCCCGGACTTTCCGTGACGGTTACCGTCGATACGCGGGCGGTCCTGCAATAACATCATGGCCGCCACCGCCACCATAGCCGGCGCCTTGCAGCCCCCTGCAAAAACCGGCTTCAACAAGCGCCATCTCGCGGCGTTCCTGTTCATGGTGTTCGGCATGTTCATGGCGATCCTCGACATCCAGATCGTTTCGTCATCGCTGGCTGAAATCCAGGCCGGCATTTCCGCCAGTGCCGATGAAATTTCCTGGGTGCAGACGGCCTATCTCATCGCCGAAGTGGTGATGATCCCGCTTTCGGGCATGCTGTCGCGCATTCTGTCCACCCGCATCCTGTTCACCGCATCGGCCATCGGTTTTACCGCCATGAGCTTCATGTGCGCCATGTCGGGCTCGATCAACGAGATGATTGTCTGGCGCGCGCTGCAGGGCTTTGTGGGCGGGGCCATGATCCCCACGGTGTTTGCCGTCACCTTCACGGTGTTTCCGGCGGACAAGCGGGTAATCATTACGCCGGTCATTGGCCTCATTGCCACGCTGGCGCCCACCATCGGGCCCACGGTTGGCGGCTACCTCACCGATCTTTTCTCATGGCACTGGCTGTTTTTGATCAATGTCATTCCCGGCATCGCGGTGGCCATCGGCGCGTGGCTACTCATCGACTTCGACAAGCCGGATTTCAAGCTGGCGAAAACCTTTGACTGGGCAGCCCTGGCGCTTCTCGCCGTTTTTCTCGGCACGATGGAATATGCGCTTGAAGAAGGACCAGCTGAAAACTGGTTCGAAAGCCGCCTGATATTTTTCCTCACGCTCACCTGCATTATTTCCGGTGGGGTTTTCTTCTGGCGGGTTCTCACGTCGGAACATCCGCTGGTGGACTTCACCGCCTTCAAGAACCGCAATTTTGTTTCCGGTTCGATCTTTTCCTTCACCATGGGCATCGGGCTTTACGGCCTCACCTATCTTTATCCCGTCTATCTGGCGCGGGTGCAAAATTACTCCGCCCTGCAGATCGGCGAAACCCTTTTCGTTACGGGCGTTGCGATGTTTCTCACCGCACCCATTGCCGGGCGGCTTTCAGCCAGGCTCGATCCTCGTCTGATGATCGGCCTTGGCTTTGTGGGTTTCGGCATCGGCACCTGGATGGCTTCCGCCATCACTGTGGACTGGAGTTATTCGGAATTGCTTGTCCCGCAAATCCTGCGCGGCGTTTCGCTGATGTTGTGCATGGTGACAGTGACAAATGTTTCGCTAGGCACCCTTTCACCGCTGCAGATTCGCGGTGCGTCCGGCCTGTTCAACCTTACCCGCAACCTGGGGGGTGCAGTTGGCCTTGCCATCATCAACACGGTGATGAATGACCGCATGGACCTTCATCTGTCCCGGCTGCGTGACGCAGTTTCCTGGGGAAAGCCCGTTGCCGAGAGCACGCTCAATAACATGACTGCAGACCTTGCGCCCTTGGGCTCGGATGCGGGAGCTGCAGCGCTATCACGGCTGGCCGGCATGGTGCGCCGCCAGGCCATGACAATGGCGATAGCGGATGTGTTCCTGCTGCTCACCATGCTGTTCTTCGGCATCATCCTCCTGCTTCCGCTGATGCGCAAACCTTCGGTGGGAACGGGCGGCAGTGGCCACTAGGCCTGAAGTTTCGACAGTTCGTGTTCGGTCTTGTTCCACTTGAAAGGCGCGAATATCAACTGCCGCAGCGCCATCCAGGTGGAGATGGACATGAGAAGCCAATAGATCGGCATGGTGGCAATGGTAAACCACCAGCCTTTCATCCCGCGCTGGCGCAATGCCTTGGCGACCCTGAGCAGCCAATGTCTATGGTCTTAGACAGTTAACCCTGCGCTAGGACCATAGCATTTTAAGCCGTCAGATTCTTGGTGCGCTTGATACATAAGGCCGGATATTTCAGGCAAGACAATCCGTGCAGAAGCTGGCTGAGAACCGAGGTTTCCCTGAACACCGGCACAAGGATGGAATAGGTCGGCAGGTCCGCATTATCTGGACTTTCCGGGCTTTCAGTTTTCGCGGCTGGCAGCGAAAACAGGCAGCACATGCGCAAGGCACAATACCCGAGAGGAAAAACAAGCCAAGGGCGGCGCTTGCCGCAACCCAAAGCACGCTCGCCGGCAAAGAAGTGGAACTCAACGCAAGGCATAGAATCAGCATGATAAAGGTGATCGTTTGAGCCGGCGTGAGCCGCTTTCGCGCTGAAAATTTCGGACGGGTTGCCGAAAGCCCATAGGTGGCTTATGTCAGGATTTTCCTGCCCCAGACCCGGCGCACAGTGTGGTGGAAGTCCGCCGGAGCTACGCGGGCCACAACTGGCAGGCCCCGACGCCGGGCGTAACCCGCTCCCTTCGGCCCGCAGATGGCGTAGTGCACATGATCCGGCTGCCAGGCGACAGGCACCACACCATGGCGCAAAACCCGCCGAATGGCTTGGGGCGGCAGGCGCTGCAGGGTATCCTCCAGAACATCGCGAGATAAAAGAGGCAAGACATCGGGCGCGTCTGAAGCTAATTTGGAATCGCTTGTTGCACCGCCACTGGCTGACGATGTAGCAACGCTACGCCACTCTGCTTGTTGACCCCGCACTGAACGCCCCTGGATGGAAAATGACTTCTCCAACATTTTTAATAAAGCGAGTTACTGGACAAATTGCAACCCATCTCGGAGTGCTTTTTATTTTACTCGCTTCGGCTTTGGTTGCGGTTGACACTGCCTTTGCCCAGGATGCTGCGGCACCGGGGTTCCCCCTGTTCCGTCATATCGACAGTCTTGCCAAACATCCCAACGCCTTTGCCCAGCGCAATATCCGCCTCCTGACCGACCGGGATTTTCCGCCCTTCAGCTACGAAACACCGGACGGCAAGACGGCCGGTGTCTCGGTTGATCTCGCCCTTGCGGCCTGCTCGGAATTGAAGGCCAATTGCACGGTTATCGCCAAACCCTTCAGCGAACTTCTTCCCGCACTCCTCAACAATGAAGGCGATGTCATCGTCTCGGGCCTGCGGATTGACGAGGCGGTTTTGAAAAAGGCGGCGATGACGCGGCCCTATTTCTGGTCGCTCGGGCGTTTTGCGGTGCGTGTCGGCAGCCAGCTGCGCGGCAGCGACATCCGCAGCCTTGCAGGACGGCGCATCGGCTATGTTGCTAATTCAAGCCATGGAGCATGGCTGGAAAAATACTATTCACGTTCATCCCTCACGGCTTTTCCCAGCGAAGCCGAAATGAATGAGGCCCTGCGCACGGGCGCACTTGATGTTTCCTTCAGTGATGGCCTGCGCCTGATCTACTGGCTGGCCGGCAGTTCCTCGCGCGGCTGCTGCAAGCCGCTGGATGGCGCTTTCGTGGACCGGCAATTTTTCAGCAACAACCTTTCCTTCCTGACGCGGCGCGACGACCGGGACATGGTGATGGCCTTTGATTATGCCCTGGACCGGCTGCAGGAAAAGAAAATCTCGGCGGAAATTTTCGCGCGTTACTTGCCGAGCGGGCTGTGGTGAGCGATTCGTTCGGCGGAGTTTCCGATGGCATCGCTTAATGTCGCAAAATTTTTCTCGGCAAGCTTGCGGGACAAGCCGGAGAGGATTTCCTGCACCAGCTCCGGGCCTTGAAAGACCAAAGCAGAGTAAAGCTGCAGGAGCGAGGCACCGGCGCAAATCTTGCTCCAGGCATGTTCCGCATTGGAAATGCCGCCAACGCCTACCAGCGGGACTTTTCCTTCCGTGAGAAGAAAGAAACGCGCCAGTTGCCGGGTTGAAAGATCAAAGAGCGGCGCGCCGGAAAGGCCGCCTGTTTCCTTCGCGTGATTTGAGTGCAGCACCGGACGTGAAACTGTGGTGTTGGAAATGATGACGCCATCAATTGCAGATTCCAGGCAGCATTCGGCGATGGGCCGCATTTCATCCGGTTGAAGGTCAGGGGCGATCTTAAGCAGCATGGGCACCTGCCGCTGCCGGGTTTGCCGCGCTTCGTTCAAACGCTTCAGCAGCGCGGGCAATTCCACGGCGGACTGCAAATTGCGCAGGCCCGGCGTATTGGGCGAGGAAATGTTGATGGTGAAATAACTCGCGGCATCGGAGAAGGCGTTGACCCCAGCAACATAATCAGCGGTGCGGTCAGTTGAATTCTTGTTGGCCCCAAGGTTGACGCCGACGATTCCCGGCTTGTGTTTGCGGCGGCGCAATCTTTCCAGAACAGCGGCATGGCCTTCATTATTGAAGCCCAGGCGGTTGATCACGGCCCGGTCTTCGCTCAGGCGAAAGAGGCGCGGGCGGGGATTTCCCTCCTGCGGGCGCGGTGTTACGGTTCCCACTTCGACAAAGCCAAAGCCCATGGCCAGCATGGCGTCCGGCACTTCGGCATTTTTATCGAAGCCGGCGGCAAGGCCCAGCGGATTTTGAAAATTCAATCCAAAGCATGGGATGGCAAGATTTGACGGAGAGTTGATTTCTGCACTCGCACCAAGACCTGTCTTCAGCGCCTGGATGGTCAGGCCATGGGCTGTCTCCGCATCCATGCAGTTAAGCAGCGGGCGCAGCGCCTTGAAGCCTAAATTGATCAGGCTCATGACGGAAACCCTTCGGGAAACGGGTGGACCCCGTTCACCAGCGGCAGCGGAATGACTTCACTTACGGCGCTGAGCGGCAAGGTTCCATAGATATGGGGAAACAAGTCACCGCCGCGCGAGGCCTCCCATTTCAGGCTGTGGCCGAGCGCCTCTTCGATCACGGACACCAGCAGCAAATCGGTTTTTCCGGAAAAGTGCTTCTGCGCCGTGGCGCGAACCTGGTCGCCCGCTGAGAGATGGATGAAGCCATCCCGCCGGTCCACTTCGGAGCCTTCATAAAGGCCATTGGCCTGGGCCGTCTCCCACTCCTGTTTCGGCATGATTTTGTAGAGAACAGGCACCTTCACCCCGCTGATTTGCGCTGCACCATAGCCATGCATTTGGCTCTGGACAACCAAACGGGCTTGAGGTATTCGTTCCTAGATTAGAGGATTAAATATCAGGTACGGGATATGGCAAAAATATTCAGCCACAAGCAGGTTTGGGCCGCGATTGACACCATCGCGGAGCGGTACGGCTTTTCAGCTTCAGGGCTTGCAAAGAAGTCGGGCCTTGACCCCACTTCGTTCAATCCCTCGAAACGCAACGGGCCCGATGGCCGGCCGCGCTGGCCCACCACCGAAAGCATCGCCAATCTGCTCGATGCGGCGGGCGCCTCGGTTGAGGAATTCGCCGATCTTCTTTCGGGCCGCAAGGGCCAGCCGCCAAGACGCAAGCAAATTCCCCTGCTCGGGCTGGCGCGGGCCGGCAAGGGCGGTTATTTCGACGATTCCGGCTTTCCGGTCGGCAACGGCTGGGATGAGATCGACGTTCCGGGGGTGACCGACAATACGGCCTATGCGCTCGAAATCACCGGCGACTCCATGCTGCCGGTTTACCGCGAGGGCGACACCATCATTGTTTCGCCCAGCGCCACGGTGCGCAAGGGCGACCGGGTGGTGGTGAAAACCACCGATGGCCAGGTGATGGCCAAGATCATGCAGCGCCAGACCGCCAAAAACCTCGAGCTCGCCTCGTTCAACGCGGCCCATGACACCAGGACGCTGGACATGAAGGATGTGGACTGGATGGCGCGGATTATCTGGGCGAGCCAGTAAGTTCTCCAGCCAGCGCCTTGCCAATCAGGGCGCGCGTATTCTCCACACCGTATAGGGCGGCAAAAGACCCGAAGCGGGGGCCGCGTTCTTCGCCCAGCAAGACCTGATAGAGCATGTTGAACCAGGTCTGGGCCACGCCGACGGAGCCATCCTTCTGCACCGTGGTGTAGGGTTCACGCCGGCCAATGTCATAAACTTTTTGCTGAATGGCTTCCGGGGTGGAGCCTTCCGGCAATTGCGCCAGCGCCGCCGACAAGTCTTCCAGCGCCTTGCGCTCTTCCTCCGTGGCCGCCCGATATTTCTTGTTGGGCTTCACGAAATCGGTGAAGTAGCGGATGGCGTAGCCCACCAGGCTGTCAAGCCGCGGATGGGTTTCGGGTGAAACCTGCGGGGCATAGCGCTTGAGGAAAGCCCAGAGCACGGTCTTGTCTTCGGTGTTGGCCACGGCCACGAGATTGAGCAGCAGCGAAAACGAGACGGAGCCTTCCTCGGGCGGCGGCGGATTTCCGCCATGAATGTGCCAGAGCGGATTCATCAGGCGGTCCTTGAGTTCCTGCTTGCCATAGGCATTCTGGAACTGCGCATATTCATCGACGGCGCGGGGGATCACGTCGAAGTAAAGCTTCTTGGCCTCGCGCGGGCGGTTATACATGTAGAGCGAAAGCGAATCCGTATCGGCATAGGTGAGCCATTCATCAATGGTGAGGCCGTTGCCCTTGGACTTGGAAATCTTCTGGCCCTTGTCGTCGAGGAACAGTTCATAGACGTAATGCTCCGGCGGAAGCCCGCCGAGGATTTCGCAAATCTTATCATAGACCACGGCGTTGGTCTGATGATCCTTGCCGAACATTTCGAAATCAACGCCAAGGGCGGCCCAGCGCATGCCGAAATCCGGCTTCCACTGGAGCTTCACGTTTCCGCCGGTTACGGAGAGTGTGGTATCGCGCCCGTCCTCATCGGCAAAGGTGATGGTGCCATTCTTGGCGTCAACTTCCTTCATGGGCACATAGAGTACCCGCCCCGTGTTGGGCGAGATCGGCAGGAAAGGGCTGTAGGTGGCCTGGCGCTCCTCGCCCAGCGTCGGCAGCATCACGGCCATGATGGCGTCATAGCGTTCGGCGGCGCGGCGCAGCATGGCATCGAACTTGCCCGCCTTGTAATATTCCGTGGCGCTGGCGAATTCATAGTCGAAACCGAAGGTGTCGAGGAAACGCCGCAGCATGGTGTTGTTGTGGTGGCCGAAGCTTTCATAATCACCGCCGAATGGATTGGGCACGGTGGTGAGCGGCTTGTGGAGATGCGGCTCCAGAAAGCTGCGGTCCGGAACATTGTCGGGAATCTTGCGCATGCCGTCCATGTCATCGGAGAAGCAGAGAAGCCGGGTTGGAATATCCGACATGGTTTCAAAGGCGCGGCGCACCATGGTGGTGCGGGCCACTTCGCCGAAGGTGCCGATATGGGGAAGGCCAGAAGGGCCATAGCCGGTTTCGAAGAGGATTTCGGCCTTCGCGGTTTTGCTCTTCTTGATCCGCGCCAAAAGTTTCCGCGCTTCCTCGAAAGGCCAAGCGCGGCTTTCTAGGGCGGCAGCGGAAAGGACGGGGTCAGTCATGGGATCACTCGAAGCTGTTCAGGCAAATGCCCGGCGTTGTTAGGCATGTCTCAAGGCTTCGTCAATCTTTGCGGACGGGCCTCGCGCGCTTCAGGCGCGCTGGATGAGGAGGACACCCAAGGCCATGAGCCCGATGCCGGAGGCGCGCATGAGAGTCAAAGGCCGGACCACCGCGCCAAACAGGCCGAAATGATCGATCATCGAGGCGGCCAGCATTTGGCCCAGCAGAACGCAGAATACCGCGTTACCCACGCCGAAACGTGGCGCGATCCAGGTGACAGACAGCACGTAGAACGCCACAAAGAAGCCTCCCAGCAATAGGTGTTTCGGCTGGGCGGGAACCTGGGCCAGCGATGCAACTCCCGAGGTCAAAAGCATCGCGACCGTTGCGACGCACAGTGCAACAATGAACAGAACTGTAGCCGCCGCGGCAGGCGACCCGATGCGGTTGCCAAGCTGGGCATTGAGGGCGGCCAAGAGTGGAATGCCGATGCCCGCCGCGAGCATGATAGTTGCGTAACGAATGGTTTCCGGAGTCATGCCCAACCTCTCTTGCCAGCGCGCACGTTGCGTGCGCGCCAGAGGTGTTAGGCATGTCTCAAGGCTTCGTCAATCACACGTCTGGCAAGCGCCATCAGGCCACATATTTCTTCAAGAATTCCACCGTTCTGTTCCAGGCCAACTCGGCGACATCCTTGTTGTAACGCGCTGTATTGGCGTCGCTATTAAAGGCGTGATTGGCACCCTCATAGACATATAGCTCATAGGCTTTGTTGTTGGCCTTGAGGGCCGCTTCAAATGCCGGGATGCCGGCGTTGATGCGCTCGTCAAGGCCGCCATACTGCAGGAGCAGAGGGGCGGTTATCTTCGGCACGTCGGCGGCGTCTGGCTGGCGGCCATAATAGGCAACCCCGGCACTGAGGCCTGGATCATTCACCGCCAAGTCATTCACCGCACCGCCGCCCCAGCAAAAGCCCACGGCGCCTGATTTTCCATTGGACGCCGGATTGGCCTTCACGGCGGCAAGGGCTGCCGAGGACGTGGCCTTGATGTCTTCCGGCTTCAAGGTGCCAATCATGTCACGGGCCTTGTCTGGATCTTCGGGCGTGCCACCCAAGCCATGCAAATAATCAACAGCCAGGGTGGCAAAGCCTTCCACCGCCATGCGCCGGGCCACATCCTTGATATGCGGATTAAGGCCGCGGTTTTCATGGATGACGACAACGCCCGGATATTTGCCTTCGGCGCATGGCTTCACAAAGTAACCTCCGCCGCCCGCGAACTCCAAGGTCTGGCTGACGATGCGCGGATCGCCCTCGGGCAAAATGTCGGCGCGGGCATAATTGTTTTCCAGGAGCGGCAGCAAGGCTGTGGCCGCCGTGGTGCTGCCCGCAAGCAGGGCCAGCTTTTCCATGAAGTCGCGGCGATTCATGCCGCCGTGAGTGAAACGATCAAAAAGGTTGATAAACTTCTGGTCCATGACGCGGCTCCTTTTCCCTGCTTAAAGAGTGGGGATGAATGACGATTCCCATAATCAAAATCATGTGATCGACGGCACCCACCGGGCCGTGCTTGCAGGCGTCGAGCTGGCAACGCCGACGGGGCGGCTGGCGGCGGCTGATGGGCTGAATTTGTTGGGGCGAAAGCCGCATCTGATTTGCCACGCCACTTTCCTGATTGACCGGCTGGCCTTTGCGGCAGGAGCACCGAAGGGTGCGGGGCGGGCCGCGAGGGAACAGAAGCATTTGGATGTGGCGGAGCTTTTCGCCTTCGTCTGCCCCGCCCGCATGGCGACGCCGACGCCCGCCGGCTTTGCCCGCTCGCTTGCGCTTGATCCCCTGCCTGATGAGTTGGAGACCTTGCAGCTTGTGGCCGATGAACTTTTGCTGCGGCTGAGCAACCGCCATTATCCGGCGCCCCGCGAAGCGGCGGAAATTGCCACCTATCTGGCGCGGAGCAACTGGCCTTGGGCAAAGCCGGTGATGGCTGCCCTGCTCAAGGCCAACCCCAAGCTTGATGTCGGCACCTTCGCCACGGGCCTCAATGTGTGGGACCGGATCGAGGAATGGGAAGATGACGGGGTGCGGCCGCCG
>JBBQNU010000119.1:0-10025 GCA_038330285.1 Hyphomicrobiales bacterium
GGCAGGGACGAGGAAAAATCCCTCCCAAGCCCCCGGAGCGCAAGTCACTTCCGCGCAACAAGGCAAAGGCTGAAACGAAAGCAAAGCCCGCGGCAAAGAAGAAACCGGTCAAGGCGAAGTAATTCCTTCTCTTTCTGTCATTCCGGCGAAAGCCGGAACCCAGACTTGCCATGGGCCCCGGCATTCGCCGGGGTGACAGGTTAGGAGAGGTTACAACGCCTTTCTGATCATCTCCGCCTGCTTCGCCAGCAGCCCTTGATCTGCCATCTTCCCCGAATGGCCGCGAAGAGACTGGCCTTCATTCAGCGGCATGATATGAAAATGCAGGTGGAAAACCGTCTGTCCAGCGGCAGGTTCGTTGTACTGCCGGATTTGCACGCCATCCGCCTTGAAGGCGGCCTTGGCAGCGCGCGCTACTTTTTGCACGGTTGCCATAAGCGGCGTGAGTGTTGAAAGCTCCGCATCCAGCAAATTGCGTGACCCAACTTTCGGAATAACCAGGCAGTGCCCCTCCACCTGGGGCATCACATCCATGAAGGCCAGCGTGTGCTCATCCTCGTATATTTTATGGCTGGGAATCTCGCCGCGCAGGATTTTGGCAAAGATATTGTTGGGGTCATAGGTCATTCCGCAAACTCCGTCGGCAAATTGTTTCGCACTACTAGCCCCTCCCCCTTGTGGGGAGGGGTTGGGGTGGGGGTCTGGTGGTAGCGCCGGAGCGACCCCCACCCGGTTCGCTGCGCTCACCACCCTCCCCACAAGGGGGAGGGTCAAAACTAGTCATCTGTTTCATGCCGAAACGGCGAGTGTTCCGCAAGCAGGGCCTGGTCCTGGTCAATGGCCAGGCGCTCCTGCTCAAGATACTCCCCAACGGCCCGCGCCAAACCCGGGTGGGCAAAGTGATGCAGGCTGTAGGTCTTCACCGGCAGATAGCCCCGCGCCAGTTTATGCTGCCCCTGCGCCCCCGCCTCAACCCGCGCCAGCTTGTGCTGAATGGCGAAATCGATCGCCTGATAATAGCAGGTTTCAAAATGCAGGAAATCATGGTGCTCGCTCGCCCCCCAATTGCGCCCGTAGATCGCCTCGGAGCCGATGAAATTCAGGGCCCCGGCAATAATCCGCCCCTCGCGCCGTGCCAGAATGAGCAGCACATGCGGCCCCATGTTCTTGCTGATCAGGCTGAAAAATTTCCGCGTAAGGTAAGGCGAACCCCATTTCCGCGAACCCGTTTCCATGTAGAAATCATAAAACGCGTCCCAATGGCTTTCGCGCAAATCCTTGCCCGTCACCCAGTCAAAACTGATCCCCGCCTCAAGCACCGCCTTCCGCTCCTTGCGGATATTTTTCCGCTTGGAGGATGAAAGGCTGGCAAGAAAATCATCAAAGGATCTGTAGTCCTGATTATTCCAATGAAACTGAATGTCTTGCCGCTGCAGCCAATGAGCCTTGTCCGCTGCCTCCCAATCCGCTTCCGGCAGAAAGGTGATGTGGGCGGAGGAAGCTTTCACTTCCTTGCAAACCGAAACCAGCCCCTTGGCAAGCAACGCGCGCGTTTCAGCGCTCGCCGATAACAGGCGGGGGCCGGTCACCGGCGTGAAGGGAACTGATGACTGCAATTTTGGATAATAGCGCCCGCCGGCCCGGTGGTAAGCTTCCGCCCAGCCATGGTCGAAAACATACTCGCCTTGGCTGTGGGGCTTTAAAAAGCAGGGCGCGATGCCCGCGATCTCGCCCTTCGCCGCCTCGTAAACCAGGTGCTCGGCCTTCCACCCCGTCCGCGCCGTGGCCGAGCCGCTGTCCTCCAGCGCCTTGAAGAATTCATGGGAGACGAAGGGATTGAAGCCGGAAGGGTTTGCGCAGGCGTTCCACTGGTCCGCCGGAATGTCCACGACGCTTTCAACTGTGCGAAGTTTCAAGGCGTATAGCCCTCAAAGGTAATCTGGTCAGAATAGCGCAACGCCTGCGATGCCTCTTCCTTCGAGCGCAGCGTCCATGTGATCACTGGATGCCCGGCGTTGCGGATTTCCGTAATGGGCTCAAAGGGAAGCTCGCGCCAATTATAGGACACAAAATGCGGCTGCGTTTCCGAAAGGTGGGCAAAGGTACGCATGGAATAGCGCTTTACCAGGGGCAGGGCGTTGTAATAGGGGTCCGTGGTCCGGTCCGCCACAATGCCCCGCACAGTCTGGGGCGAAAGCGCCCGCAGGCAGGCAATCACGTCCGGGTCAAACGACATCAGGCAATAGGGGCCATCATAGTTTTCCAGAACCTGCAACGACCGCTTCGCCAGCGCATCATTCCCGTCCCACAGGGACTTGAGTTCAATGACCAAGGTGGCACGTCCATCAACCTGTTCCAGCAATTCCGCCAAGGTCTGCATGCGGTCCGAAGTTGCCTTCAATTTTACTTTCTGCAGCGCCTGTGTGGTCAAAGCCTTCACCGGGCCATTTGCTTCCGTAAGCCTGTCCAGGTCATCATCATGGAAAACAATGGCCTCGCCGTCCGACGTCAACTGCACATCGCATTCAATCGCGTAGTCGCCCCTGATCGCCGCTTCAAAAGCGCCAGCCGTATTTTCGATGATACCTTTGCTTTTGGTATGCAGCCCGCGATGCGCAATGGGCCGCGCCACCAGCCAGTCAAAGGCGCGCAGTTGCGGCGTAAAACGCATGCCTATTCAATTTCCACAATGGCTTCAACTTCAACCGAAAGACCGAAGGGAAGCGAAGGCGCGCCCACCGCCGAACGTGCATGCCGGCCCTTGTCGCCGAACACCTCAACCATCAGGTCCGAAGCACCGTTGATGACCTTGGGGTGCTCGCCGAATGCCGGCGTGCAATTCACCAGGCCCAGGAGTTTCACAATGCGCTTCACCCGGTCAAGATCGCCGCCACAGGCATCGCGCAAATGGCTGATGATGTTGATCCCGGTCAGGCGGGCCGAGGCAATGGCATCTTCAATGGACAGCGTATCGCCAACCCGCCCGGTGTATTGCAGCTTGCCGTCCTTCATGGCGCCCTGGCCGGAGATATAAACGAGATTGCCCGTCTTCACCCACGGCACATAAGTGGCCACTGGCTGGGCGGGCGTCGGCAACACAATGCCCAGCTCCGCAAGTCTCTTGTCGATCAATCCCATCTCATGCTCCTGTTAAAAGATCGCGCGGGCGTTCGCCCTTGAAAAACGCTGCCAAATTATCCACCGCCCGCATGCCCATGGCAATGCGTGTGTTTTTTGTAGCACTCCCAAGATGCGGCAGCATGAACACGTTATCCAGTTCCCGGTAGCCGGGATTGATGTTGGGCTCGCCCTTGAACACATCAAGGCCCGCCGCTGCCAGCTTTCCTGACTTAAGCGCAGCAATCAGCGCCTCGTCATTGACAATGTCGCCGCGTGCCGAGTTCACGACAATTGCCCCATCCGGCAGCAGGCCAATGGCGCGGGCATTGATGCTGTCGCGCGTTTCCGCCGTCGACGCGCAATTGATCGAGAGAAAATCGCATTGCGGCAGCATCCCGTCCAGTGTTGCGTGATAGGTAGCACCTTGGGTGAGCTCCGCCGCTACTGGCTTGCGATTATGGTAATGCAGGGGCATGCCAAAGGCCGCGGCCCGTTTGGCCACCGCCTGCCCAATCCGTCCCATGCCGTAAATGCCGAGCCGCCGTCCGCTGACATCATGTCCCAGCGGGAACGTGGGGGATGGCGCAAGCCACTTGTTCTCCCGCACCATCCGGTCGCCCCAAATGGCGCCCCGCGCCGCACCCAGCATCAAGAGGAGCGCAATATCGGCGGTGGCATCAGTCAAAACATCTGGCGTATTGGCAACGGCAATGCCCTTAGCCTTGGCGGCCGGAATATCGATATGGTCGGTTCCCACCGAAAAGGTCGCGATCATGCGGATGGAAGCGGGCAGGGCGTCGATCAGTTCCTTCCGGCAGGGGTCCATGGGGGTAAGGAGCAGTCCGTCGAACGCCTTGGCCTTTTCCGCGATTTCCGCAGTGCTCATGATCCTGTCGCCGACGTTAAGGCTGGCCGCAAAGTCGCGTTCCAGGCGGCTTTCCACCTCGGGTGGAAGGTGGCGGGTTACCAGAATTCTTGCTTTGGCCATTGTTGTCATGCTTGCTTTGCCTTAACCTCAAAAGTTCAAATTATATAGTGGACGGCTGGGCAATGGACCACCGTAATCATGGAGTTTCAAGGGTGTTGAAAAGAGTTTTATCAGCGGGCGTATTTCTGGCACTTGTATCGCAAGCCCAGGCTTCGGCAGTCGCACCCCACCGTGCGGTATACGACCTGCAGTTGCTGCGCGCCACGCAAGGCGCCAATGTGGGCAGCGTCTCCGGCCGCATGGCGTACGAAGTTTCAGGCAGCGAATGTGACGGCTGGACCGTGAGCTTCCGCCTGGTCAACCGCTTTGACTATAAAGAGGGCACGCCGCGTCTTTTTGATACCCAGTCCTCATCCTGGGAAACCGGCGACGGCAAGGCCATGACCTATAGCGAAAAGGAATTTGTCGACAGCAAGCAGGAGAGCGAAAAGCGTGTAAGCGTTGTCCGCGCCGAAAAGGATAGCGTTGGCGAAGTCAGCATCACCCTGCCGCAGGCGAAGAAAACCTCCATTCCTGCGGACGCGGTATTCCCCATGCGCCACCAGTTACGCCTGATGGAGGCCGCCGCAAAAGGCGAAACCCGCGACGTCTCGCTGGTCTATGATGGCTCCGACGAGGAGAAAACCGTCCGTGCCATCAGCACCATCGGCAAGAAAGTAAATGCCGGCGAAGGCAAGAAGGACAAGGACAATGCCCAGGCCGCGACCCTGAAGTCGCTGTCGTCATGGCCAGTCACCATTGGCTACTATTCAACCGAAGACGACAATGCCGAAACGCCGCTCTACCAGATCAATTTTGACATGTATGAAAACGGCGTCTCCAACAGCCTGGTCATGGACTATGGAAATTTTACCCTCTCGGGCAAACTGGCCCATCTTGAGCTCCTGAAAGCCGAAACGTGCCAGTAGGCTTCAGCGAAATTGCTTTGAATTTCCAAAAAGCGCACTATCTCTAGCGCCGCTGTTTGAGCAGGGGGCAAGGTTATGGCTAAGTCAACCACTTCAATAACCTCCGCGGGAGAAGGCAATGTTGCCGATTTCCTGGAGAAGATCCGTGGCCTGCCGCCGGTTGCCAAGGATGGCGCGCGCGGCAAGCTGATCTTTGCCATGGATGCCACCATGAGCCGCCAGCCAAGTTGGGACCGCGCCCTTTCCATTCAGGCCGAAATGTTTGCCGAAACCGCCCGCATCGGCGGGCTCGACGTGCAGCTCGTTTACTTCCGCGGCTTCAACGAATGCCGCGCCAGCAAATGGGTGAGCAACCCGACGGCGCTTGCCAAGCTCATGACCACAGTGGAGTGCCGCGGTGGCAACACCCAAATTGGCCGGGCCCTCTCTCACGTCAAAAAGGAATTGCGCAGCACGAAAGTAAATGCAGTGATTTATGTGGGTGATGCCATGGAAGAAAACATCGATGCCCTCTGCCAGGCGGCAGGTGAAATCGGCCTGCAGGGAACCCCAATATTTACCTTCCAGGAAGGCAACGACGGCAATGCCACGCGCGCCTTTCAGGAAATCGCCAAGCTCAGCCGCGGCGCCTATTTCAAGCTCAATGAGTCATCGGCCCACATGCTGCGTGATCTTCTATCAGCAGTAGCCGTCTACGCCGCCGGCGGAAGAGCCGCCTTGGAAAGCCATGCCAAGGCCAAAGGCGGAAATTCCACGCTGCTGTTGCGGCAGTTGAAATAGCTGCGATGCAAATTATCATAGCGCTCATTGTTGTCTTCGGCGGCCTGTGGCTGATCCGGCAATTTGCCAGGACCACGCCAACGCAGGCCGCGGGCCTCACCCGGAAACTGGCGGGCGGCGGGCTCATTGCCCTGTCAGGCCTTCTCGCCCTGCGCGGGCTTTCACAATTTGCCGTTCCGCTCTTTGCCGTGGGCCTCGGCATGATTGGCCAGTCGTCGGTGTTTCCCAATGGCTTTCCCTGGAGCAAAAAATCCGCCGGGCAAAAATCCCGCGTGGCAACAGGCATCCTCGCCATGGAACTTGATCATGACTCCGGCACAATGACGGGGACAGTCATTTCCGGCCCGTTTAAAGGCACGAACCTGGAAGAAATGAGCGCCGCAAATCTGCAGTCCCTCTATGACTATTGCGCCAAGGCTTCCGACCAAAGCATTTCGCTGCTTGAAGCCTGGTTAGACCGCAACAAGCCGGATTGGCGTGAAAGCTGGACAGGAACTGACAGGGCCCGGCAGGCCGGCACCGGTGCTATGTCGCGCGATGAGGCCTTGGCCGTGCTCGGGCTTAAGGCGGGGGCCACCAGCGAAGATATCAAGAACGCCCACCGCCGCCTGATGAAGGATTTTCACCCGGATCGCGGTGGCTCTGACTACATTGCCGCCAAAATCAATCAGGCCAAGGATATCCTGCTTCACGATTGAGGCGAGAAGGCCAGGCAGGTCAGCCCCTTTTTGGTAAGCTGGGCGCAGGCCGCCTTGGCGGTTTTCTGGGTGAAGCCCGAAAACCGTGCCCGGTAAACCGTCATGCTTCCCTTTTGCACTTCTACCGTAATCGCCTGCTTGCCGCTGAGGAACTTGTAGCCCGAAGCGCGGATCTCCTTGAGCTTCAGCCGGGCTTCCTCTTTCTTGGGGTAGGCGCCAATTTGGATGTTCCAGCTCGGTTCAACGTTCGCCACCTTTTTCTTTTCCGCAGGCGCTTTCACTTCCTTCTTCACTTCGAAGGGCAGCTTTGTGGGCGCAGGCTCTGCAGCCTCGTCTGGTTCTTCAGTTGAGGCAACAGCGGTTTCCTCAATCTTTGCCTCAAGCACTTTGGTATCTGGCGCGGAAATGTCATCCGGGTTCGCCATCAGCTTTTCGAAATTTGTCTGTTCCGCCGGCACTGGATCGTCTGCGATAGACGCCACCTGAATTTTCTTATCCAGGCCTTTCTTGTCAGTCACAGGTTTCTCTTTTGGCAGAACGACTGCAATCTTCGTCTCGGGAACACTGGCCCCCTCCGAGGTTCCGGCCGCAGCGGCAATCATCTCGCCGTCCACGCATTTTGGAAAAGCCCTTTCCAGCATTGCCATCATGTACTTGTCGCGCGCCCCGCCGGAGCTGCCGCCCATCACGACCCCAACAATGCGCTTGTTGCCGCGCTTGGCGGAGGTGGTGAGATTGAAGCCAGAGGCCCTGATATAGCCGGTCTTGATTCCGTCGGTTCCCTGGAACCTGCCAAGCAGGCGGTTATGGGTGCGAATAGTCTGCTTTCCGTAATTGAATGAAGAGATTCGGAAATAGGGATAGTATTCTGGGAAATCCCGCTGGATGCGCAGGCTGAGCGTGGCAAAGTCCCGCGCCGTTGTCACCTGGGCCGGATTGGGAAGCCCCGAGGCATTTTTGAAGGTTGTTTTTGACATGCCGAGGGCCCGCGCCGTGCGCGTCATCCGGGCCGCGAAATTGCCTTCCGTGCCTTCCAGGTTCTCCCCAATGGTGGCGGCAACGTCATTGGCTGACCGGGTGACCAGCGCCTTGATGGCGTTTTCGACGGAAATGGTTGAGCCGGGCTTCAACCCCAATTTGGAAGGCTGCATGCTGGATGCCCGCTGTGACACTTTAAGATCGCTCGTCAGTTTGAGGCGCCCGGCCTTGAGGTCCTGGAACAGCACGTAAAGCGTCATGACCTTGGTCAGCGAGGCCGGATGGCGCGGTCCGTCAATATCGTTGCTAAACAGTATTTTCCCTGTCCGGGCATCTACGGCAATGGCTGAAAATTGGACCTTGGCCGCGGCAGGCTGGAGAGTGCCCAGAAGCACCAGGCAGGAGAGGAGCAAAGTGGCAAACACGATGAACCGACGGTGCATTTGAGAACTACGAATGGAAATCATCCTAAACTCATTCTTTGCTACCCAAAACCGGGTATTGATTGGCCATACAGTTGGTCGAAATCATGGTCCGACCCCCGCCTGCATTCCCGGTGCCCAGGCACGGGAATTAATGATTCTGAACTTTCTAAAGGGTAAACGCCTGAATCGCACCTATTGATTTGATTTTTGCGCTATGGTGCAGTGCAAAATAATTCTTGACAATTATGGTGCAGTGCACATATACAGTTCACCACGGTATGAAACTGATCCCCAACGGAGAGCCCCATGATCAAGTCATTTGAAGATTTCCAGAACCTGAGCAAAGATGGTTATGAAGCTTTTGTAGCTTCCGGCACCGCCCTGACCAAGGGCCTCCAGGCCATTGCCCAGGAAACCACTGATTTTTCCCGCAAGTCCTTCGAAAAAGGCACGGAAGTTGTCGAAAAGGCAACCGCCACCAAGTCCATTGAAAAGGCTTTCGAAGTCCAGCAGGGCTATGCCAAGGAAGCTTACGAAGCCTTCGTGGCCCAGGCCACCAAGTTGAACGAGCTTTATGTTGCGACCGCAAAGGAGGCCTACAAGCCTTTTGAAGCCAGCATGGCGTCCTTCGGCCTCAAGGCCCCTAAGTAATTAACTCCAGTTTCCGGAAAGCCCGCCGATCAAATCGGCGGGCTTTTTGTTGTTCCGGCTGCCTTCCCTAAGCGCGCACCCGCTGATAACTATGGATATGAAAATGCAGCATCGGTTAAACGGAAAACGGGATGTCGGAAAATAAATTTGAATACTTGCTGCCATGCCCGTTGGATCCCATAGAGTTCATCGAGCGGCACGCAAGCAAAACGCCGCATCACATCGCCATGCGCCACCCGCGCGGGAATTTCACTTATCAGGAACTCTTGGCTGGCATTGATCAAATAGCCGCCGAATTCCATACGGCCGGCCTGCGTCAGGGCGAGACTGCAGCCGTCCAGATGGGAGACTATTTTGTTGCCCTGATGTCCGCGCTCGCCCTCAGCCGTCTGGGGTGCATCTGCATCTTCCAGTTGGTTGAGAGACAGATGAGCGAGGTTACCGTCAAGGCACTGATCACCAAAGGCGGCTCAGATTTGTCGGGCATTCCACACATCGAGTTTCAGGATTCATGGCTTGCGAATGGTCAAAATCCGGCTCCGGTCCAAAAGTTCACGAAGGGCTTTTTGTCGAGGGATGATCTTGCGATTTATACGAAGTCCTCTGGCTCGACAGGCCGGCCCAAGATTATTTCCTCCACTTGGGGAAGACTGCACAAAACAGTTATCGACAGTCTTTTGCACAAGCATCATAAACCATGGCTTAGCCCTTGCTTGGTAAGCCTCGGCTTCTCCTCGCTATGGGGTTATCGCCAGATGCTTACAATCTTGTGGACGGGCGGCACGCTGGTTTTTGGCAATATTCACATCTCAACTGCCAGCCATTTCAAGGCGATGGGGATCCGCCATTTGGCGGTTTCAATTGCCCAACTGGCCAGTTGGGCAAAAGTGGCAAGTGAAAATCCGGATTTTTTCCGCACTGTCGAAGCCGTCACAACGGGTGGTGCGCGGTTGTCGCCAAAGTTGGCCGAACTTGTAAGGCGGGACATCTGTAAGGAAATATATATCAATTACGGATCAACTGAGACGGGTCTCATTGCGGCGGGGAATGCCGATATCCTTGACCGGCATCCTGATGCCGTTGGCGTGGTTCTTGCTACGGCAACAGTTGAGATCGTTGACGCAGATGGGATTGTGCTGCCCAGCGGTGAGACCGGTTCCGTGCGTGTGCGGACGGGTGCGATGTCCGGTGTGGCTGCAGAAGAAGCGGAGCAAAGGTGGTTTTTCACCGGTGACTCCGGCGCCTTGGCCGAAGACGGAACGCTCAGCATATTCGGGCGCAATGATGGTGTGATGAACTTTGAAGGCCTGAAGATTCGGCTTGAAGATGCAGAGCAACAACTCAGTGAGTGCCCAGGCGTTGCTGATGTAGCCCTGTTCACCGTTCAGAATGAAATTGGATTGTCAGAGTTCTATTGCGCTTTCGTGCCGGAAAAGGGGTTCAATGATGATGTGTTTTCTGAACGCTTGCGCAAGCT
>JBBQNU010000120.1:0-10015 GCA_038330285.1 Hyphomicrobiales bacterium
AAAGCGTAGACCGGCGCTACCAGTCCTGCATGGCGCGGAAGTGAAGCGCTCTAGCCTTTCTTCACCGCCGCCACATGTTTTCCAAAGGCATCCGTCGCCATCAACTTTTTGCAGCGCTCGAAGCGGTTGATTGAATAAGCCCAGAAATCATCCACCGGGTTCTTGTTGGCATGCTGGATCAGGCCCCAAAGCGTCCACAGCAAATCACACATCGCCTTGTAGATCACAAAGCGCCCCCGCTCGGCAGGCGTGGGCTCGCCACCAAAGTAAGCGGCAATCATTTCTTCTTCCTGCGCCGCACTGAACCGCCCCTCAACCGCGAGATCGCCCAAATCCCACAGGGGATCATTCATCCCGGAATACTCCCAGTCGACAATCCACATGCGCTTGCCCGTATCGAGGAAATTCTCGCATAGCGGATCGCAATGGCAGGCCACCAGCGGCAGCGGATGGGCGTTGAGCGCCTTCCGCACCGACTCGGCCTCCTTCACCACCTCCGCATAACCATCCGGCAGGGAAATATCCTTCGTCGCCAGGATCTTGAGATAGTCGTCAATCATCGCAAAAAGCTCAAAGCGGAAATTGAATTTGGCCCCCGAAGAATGAAGCATCTTGAACGCCTCGCCCGCCCGCTTCGGCGAACCTTCCCGGGATTTGAAATTCTCCGGCGACATGGTCACACCGTGGTCAACAAAGCGGGTCACCATCACGCCCGTCTTTTCATCAAAGTGAACCACGTCCGGGCTCACCTTGGCCTTCGCCGCCTCGCGCGCCGCATGGGCCTCGTTCTTGCGGTTGATATATTCCTCCGTGCCCTTGCCCGGAATGCGCAGCACATATTGCTCGCCATTGAGGCTCACAAAAAACACCAGGTTGGTGAGCCCGCCCAGGCGCCGCACCTCGATATCCGTGTCATCAAGGCACCAGAAGAGCTGAATCTGTTTCAGCGCTTCCCGCGCCAGGCTTATGCCCTGATCATCCATCGACCGTTTCGCCTTTAGGTAAATCCTTTGAATAACAGAAGGTTGTATAGGCTTCCTGAATCACATTATGAAGTTCAAAATACTAGGCTTGCGGCTCACGCCTTCAGCCTTTCCATCTTGGCGTCGTAAAGGCAGCGTGGCCCCCGTGTGGTCTTATGGGCTTCGCCAAAGGCTTCGATGACGAATTCTTTCTGGCCGGCAATTTCGATGGGAAGATACCCGAACGCGATGGTCTTACCGAGCGTATGGCCATAGCCAACGCTCGTGGTCGAACCCACAACTTTCCCGCCGTGGAAAATGGCTTCGCCGCCATGCAGCGGGGCAAAGCCATCGATGGTGAAAGCGCACAGCTTCCGCGTCAGGCCAGCGGCCTTGATTTTTGCCAGCGCCTCGCGCCCGATAAAATCACCCTTGTTCAAGGCGACACAGAAGCCAAGGCCCGCCTCATACGGATTGTAATCCGGTGAAATATCACCAGACCAATAGAGATAGCCCTTCTCCATCCGGCAACTGTCAATGGCCCGGTAACCCGCATTGGCAATGCCATGTGCCTCGCCCGCCGCCCACAGTGTATCATAGACATGGGCACCGAATTCCTGCGGAATGTAAAGCTCATAGCCCAATTCACCCACATAACCGACCCGCACCGCTAGCACAGTTGCGTGGCCTACATCAATCCAGCGTGCCCCGAAAAACGGAAATGCCCCATTGGAAATTTCCGCATCGGTGACCAATTGCAGGATGTCCCGCGAACGCGGCCCGCAGATATTGATGACCGCCAGCGCGTTGGTGACGTCGCGGATCTGCACTGAAGACGGCAAATGCTTCGCCGCCCAGCCACTGTCGCGCACCCCAAAACCTGAACCGGTGATAAGGTAGAAATGATCAGGGCCAACGTGAACCAGCGTCACATCCGCCTCGATGCCGCCCTTTTCGTTGCAGAGTTGCGTATAAACCGCTTTCCCCGGCGGGCCCGAAAGATCATTGGCCGCAATCCGCTGCAGCGCCGCCCCGGTTCCAGCACCCATTATCTCAAATTTCGCAAAGGACGTCTGGTCAATCAGGACAGCGCGTTCGCGGATGGCACGGCATTCCGCGCCCACGGCAGAAAACCAGTTCGGCTTGTCTTTAAAGGAGGGAACGTCAACCGGTTCAACGCCCGCTGGCGCGAACCAGTTCGATCGCTCCCATCCCGCCCGCGAGCCGAAAACAGCGCCAGCCTGTTTGAGTTTCTCGTGCAGCGGTGAAAGCCTGAGGTTACGCCCGGACTGAGTTTCTTCTAGCGGCCAATGCACCTTGTAGTAAGCCGCATAGGCCTCAATGGCCCGCGTCTCCAAATAGCGCGGCTGCGCATGAACCCCGCTGAACCGCCGGACATCAAAGGGCCAGAGGTCCATGCCCGCATCGCCATGCAAAATCATGTTGGCCATTGCAAGGCCGGCCCCGCCCGAAGCGGCAATGCCCGCCGTGAAGCCGCAGGCCACATAGAAATTGTCAAGTTCCGGCGCCAGCCCCATGATCGGTTCGCCATCGGCGGAAACCGGAATGGGCCCGTTGATCACCGTTTGGATGCCCGTTTCATTGAGCACCGGCAGGCGCTCCGACGCAGGCAGCGCAAAGAGTTCAAGCCGCTCCATATTGGGTGCAAAAAGCTCCCGGCCAAAATCCAGTGGCGGCAGCCCACGGTGGAAACCGCGCGAGCCCTCCTCCCAACCGCCAATGGCAAAGGACCCCGTATCGGGCTTCAGGTAGAAATTCTTGTCGGGGTCGCGCAAGGTTGTGAGCCCCGCATCAAACGACAGGGTTTTCTCCGTGAGAAAATACTGGTGCTCGACAATGCCCGCCGCAAGCGCAACGCCCGCCATGTTGCCAACCCGCTTCGCCCAAAGCCCGGCGCAGTTCACCAGGATGTCACAGGCGATATTGCCCTTGTTGGTGACGACGCCAAGCGCCCGCCTGCCCTCCAGCACGATCTCCTCGACGCAGACACGCTCCTCGATCTTCACGCCGTTCGCCCGCGCCCCCTTGGCATAGGCCATGGTCAGCGAATAAGGGTCGATATAGCCATCGCCCGGAATATGGGCGGCGCCTTCAATGCCATCGGTGGTGATATAGGGGAAAAGCTTCTTGGCCTCGGCCGCCGACAGCGACTGGCACTCCACCCCAAAGCTTTTGGCCTGCCCCATGGACCGCTGGATTTCGCTCCACCGCGCCACACTCGAGGCAAGCCGGAGCGACCCCACCTTCTTCCACGAAATCGCCTGGCCCGTTTCCGCTTCCAGCCGGTCGAAAACCGCCACGGAATTTTGCATCAATCGCGTCAGGTTTTTCTTGCCGCGAAGCTGGCCCACAAGCCCCGCCGCATGCCAGGTGCAGCCCTCGGTGAGTTGGGCCTTTTCGACGAGCAGAACATCCTTCGCTCCGTCTCGTCCCAGGTGGTAGGCCAGCGACGTGCCGATGGCCCCGCCGCCAATAATCAGTATACGGACGTGTCTGTCCCAGTTCATGATTTCACGCGTTGATTCAAACTGTCATATATTGGCTGCAAGTGTATGTTTGCCTTGACGATTTCCTTGGCCACCACAAGCTCATAGCGGCCCGCTTCAAGATAGGCTTCATCCACTCCGCCAGCATTTCGCACATAGCCAAAGCCCACCGGCTTTCCAATTGTGTATCCATAGCCGCCGCTGGTGAGGTAGCCCGCGAATTCGCCATTGCGCAGAATGGTTTCCCGCCCCGAAAGCACGATGTCCTCGCGCTCCGTGGTGAAGCCCGCCAGCATTTTTGTGAGCGGCGCTTGCGCAATTTTTTCAATCGCCTCGCGGCCCAAAAATGCCTGGTTGCTTTTCATCTTCACCGCCCATCCGAGTCCTGCATGCAGCGGCGTGTCATTGGGCGTAATGTCCGAGCTCCAGGCCCGGTAGCCCTTCTCCAGCCGCAGCGATTCCAGCGCCCGGTAGCCCACCGGCGCAATGCCATGAACCTTGCCCGCCGCCATCAACGCATCAAACACCTCGCCCGTAGCCGCAATGGGCATGTGCAGTTCCCAGCCCAGTTCGCCCACATAGGTCACGCGCAGCGCCCGCACTGTGTGGCCCGCGATCTCGATTTCCCGCACCTCGCCAAATTTGAATGCCGTATTTGACATGTCAGCTTTTGTCACAGCATGAATCACCGCCCGCGATTTCGGACCCATCCCCGAAAGCGTTCCATACTGCTCGGTGATGTCCGTGAGCTTCGCATCCAGCCCCGGCCTGAGGTGATCGACGATCCAGGCAAAGTCATGGGTCCGGAAACCCGTGCCCGTCACGATGTAGAAATGGTCCTCCGCCAGCCGCGCCACCGTCAGGTCGCATTCGATGCCGCCCCGCGAATTCAGCATCTGCGTATAGGTAAGCTTGCCCACCGGCCGCGCCACGTTATTGGCGCAAATCCAGCCCAGCGCCTCCTCCGCGTCTTTTCCGCGGAGCTCATACTTGGCAAATGATGACTGATCGAACACGCCAACCCGCTCGCGCACGCAGCGGTGCTCCTCGCCCACCGCCGCAAACCAGTTCTGCCGGCCCATGGTGTAGATATCGCGCGCCTCCTCCCCCGCAGGCGCAAACCAGTTCGGCCGCTCCCAGCCCAGCTTGGAGCCAAAGCAGGCATTGAGTTTCTTTAGCCGGTCATAAAGCGGCGACACGATGCGCGGCCGTCCCGACTGATATTCCTCATGCGGAAAACCAATAGAGTAATGCTTGCCATAGGCCTCAAGCGTGCGCTCGGAAGTCCATGTGCGGTCCTTGTGCAAATCCGAGAAGCGGCGGATATCGACCACCCACAAATCCATCGGCGCCTCATCTCGCGCAACCCAATCCGCCAGCACCCAGCCAGCGCCACCGCCGGAGGCAATGCCAAAAGCATTGAAACCTGCCCCCACAAAAAAGTTCTTGAGTTCCGGTGCCGCGCCCAGAATGAAATTGCCATCGGGCGTAAAACTTTCCGGCCCGTGAATCATTTTCTTGATGCCGGTGTTTTCAAGCGCCGGCACCCGCACCAGCGCCTCGGTCATGTGCTGCTCGAAATGGTCCCAGTCATCTTCAAACAACTGGAATTCAAAATTGTCGGGAACATCGCCTTGTGTCCAGGCAATGGGATCCGGCTCGTAGCCGCCGAACACGAGGCCGCCCACCTCTTCCTTGAAATAGGTGCGCCGGTCTGGATCGCGGATGGTCGCCGCATCCGCCGCAAGCCCCGCCACCTTTTCGGTGATCACATATTGATGTTTCACTGGCTGCAGCGGAACGCTCACCCCCGCCATCGCCCCGATTTGCCGCGCCCATTGCCCGCCGCAGTTTACAACCTTTTCGCAAACAATCTTGCCCTGATTTGTATTGACCGCCATCACGCGGCCATCTTTGATGTCGAACGAGGTCACCCGCGCGCCCTCGATTAGCTTCGCGCCATGCATGCGGGCACCCTTGGCAAGCGATTGCGCAATATCGGAAGGCGAAGCCTGCCCGTCCGTCGGCAGGAAGGAAGCGCCGACAAGATCATCGATATTTAGCAGCGGCCACATCTTCTTCACTTCCGCAGGCGAAATCAAATGCATTTCCATGCCAAAGCTCTGCGCCGTGGTCGCCAGCCGCTTGTATTCAGTCCAGCGGTTTTCATTGTTGGCCAGCCGCAGGCAGCCCGTCATTTTCCAGCCCGTGGCAAGGCCTGTTTCCGCATCAAGCTTCCTGTAAAGCTCCACCGAATATTTCAGCACCTGCGTGATCGACGCCGAAGATCGCAGCTGCCCCACCAGCCCCGCCGCATGCCAGGTTGACCCCGATGTGAGTTTGTTTTGCTCAAGCAGAACCACATTCAGCTTGTGATCCTTCGCCAGGTGATAGGCCGTCGAGCAACCGATAATGCCGCCGCCGATCACAACAACATCCGCCTGCGTGGGAAAATTCTGGGTCATGTCTTTCCAAACTTTGAATTAAAATCAGCCAGCATGTTTTCATAGCGCCCGAGATATTCCTGGGCATAGGCCACGTAGTTCACGCCCGGCGCATTGAGATGGATTTCCGAAACCATGCCCCACACAGCTTCACGCAAAGCGCTTGCGGTTTTCATGGCATAGAAGGAACGCAGCAGCGCCTGATCAGGCGTGCGCTCAAAATAGCGCGTCAGCAGATCCTGCTCCGCCTGTTCGGTAAATTGATTGTTGGACGCGATATTGGCAAGATCAAACATAGCCGTGCCGAAGCCGCCATACTCCCAGTCGATCAGCCAAAGCCGCTTGCCGTCATCCATGAAATTTGTGGGCAGCAGGTCGTGATGGCCGAATATGATCGGCAGCGGCACCTGCGCTTTTTCGAGCCGCTCAACTTCCGCCATCCAATGCGGAATGTCCGGCACATGACGATGCTTCGCCGCCGTGATGGTGTGCGCATAATCGCGCAGCACATGGAACACCCAGAAAATATTGGCCCTGCCTGAAATGCGCTTGCCCATTTCCTTGTGGCAACGCTTCACAATATCGACGCAACGATCCGCATTTGCCCGTACATCCGCTTCCGCATAGGTGCGGGCTTCGATAAAGCGCACCACCATGATGCCAGGTTCTGTATAGACAACCTCCGGCGACAGCCCCGCCGCGAAGGCAGCCTGGCTGGCGATAACTTCCGCCTCGCGGAAAACATGATGGAAGGGATAATCCTCGCCAACCCGGGCCACATATTTGCCCGCCCTGTCCTGAACCGTGAAACTGGCGTTGCTCACGCCCCCCTTGAGCGGAACCAGCTCAATTGGCCCCGTCCAGCATGGCAGTCCTCTAACCCTGTCTTCCGCTGCCATTTGGCCTTCTCCCGTCCGTGAAATGAAGCCTTTTGGAGACCCGAGGTCAACTGCAATGTTGCTTTCTGTGGCAATTTTGCATTGTTGGTGTGGCTTTATGCCTGAAATATGGAAAAAATTGCCAAAAACCACAAATTATGGTCAAACATGTTCATGGCCACCGGACTCACCAAGCGCCAAACCCAGATTCTCAGCCTCGTCCGCGAACAGGGAACCTGTTCCGTCGCCGATTTGGCCAAATCCTTGGACGTTTCCTTCGAAACCGTCCGCCGCGATATCAAACCCCTGGTGGACTCCCGCGAGGTCTCCCGGCGTCACGGCTCCATTGCACTCCCCCATGAGTTGGGCGAAGCGCCCTTCGAGCGCCGCCTCCGCGAGCATTTCGCCGCCAAGCGCGCCATTGCGCGCCGCGCCGCACGGCTGATCGAGGATGGCGACAGCCTGATGCTCGACACCGGCACCACCACCAGCATTTTCGCCCGCGAGCTCCTGAAAAAACGTAACCTCACCGTCGTCACCAACTCCTCCGATATCGCCCGCACCCTGGCCACCGTGAATGGCAACCGGGTTTACATGGCAGGCGGCGAATTAAATGGCTCCAATGGCGCGGCCTTTGGCCCCTCGGCCATCGCCTTTGCCGCAAGCTTCCATGTCCGCCACGCCATCATCTCGATTGGCGCCCTTGATGCCGACTTCGGCCCCTCTGACAGCTATCTCGCCGAAGCCGAATTTGCCCGCATGGTCCTCTCGCGCGGCGAGAATCGTATGATGCTGTCCGACGCCTCCAAATTCGGCCGCACCGCCCTGATCAAGGTATGCGACTTCAAGGACATCAATCGCCTCATTACCGATGGCATTCCGGATGCTAAGCTCGCGGCTGTGTTGCAGGAGGCAGGAGTCAGCGTCAATGTTGTGGCGCACTGATAAATGCCGCAGGGCAGCCATGAATTATGCATAGAAAGAAATATGCTGGTTGACCAAAACGTATGGAACAGGCCAAACTGGCGCGGGAACTTAAAAACAGGTGAAGAATGCGATACGAAGCACCGGAAACACTTAAATCGGCGGTAACGCTGCTGGCCAAGGAAAAGGGCCTGGCCTTTGTTCTGGCGGGAGGAACGGATCTGCTGGTCAAGATGAAAGGCGGCTTTCTTGAGCCTGACCTCGTCGTTGATATCAAGCGCATCAGGGGTGTCTATGACATCACCAAATCCGCCACCGGATTTAAGATTGGCGCCGCGGTTCCGGGCGTGCAGCTCGGTGAAAATGCAGCCCTGGTGAAAGCCTGGCCTGGCGTTGTTGAAGGGGCAAACCTCATTGGCTCCAAGCAGGTGCAGGGCCGCTGCACCATGGTCGGCAACCTGTGCAACGGTTCGCCCGCCGCCGATGGCGTGCCGGCTCTCATTGCCGCCAACGCAAAGGTTGTGATTTCCGGCCCCAGGGGCAAGCGCACCATTCCGGTTGAACAGGTGCCAGTTTCGCCGGGCCGCACTTCGCTCAAGAAGGGCGAGATCATCGAAGCCATCCTGCTGCCCAAGCGCCCGGCAAATTCCAGCGATGCCTATCTTCGCTTCATTCCGCGCTCTGAAATGGACATCGCCGTGGTCAGCGCCGCCGTCAATCTCACGCTTGATGGCAAAGGCACGATCAAGGATGCCCGCGTCGTTCTGGGCGCAGTCGCTCCAACGATCATCGTGGTCCCTGCCGCGGCAAAAGCCCTGATCGGCTCGAAGCTTGATGCCGCGGCGCTGGAAAAACTCGCCGCCGCCTGCTCCGCCGCCTGCAAGCCCATTGACGACAAGCGCGGCACCATCGAATTCAGAACCAAGGTGGCAGGCGTCCTTGCCCGCCGCGCCGCAGAAATCGCGTACAAACGCGCAGGAGGAAAATAATGTCTGGCGTTCACGTATCAACCACCATTAACGGGGATGCCGTTGAGTTCATCTGCAATGCCGACGAGCCCCTGCTCGACGTGCTGCGCAACCGCTTGGGAATGACCGGCTCCAAGGAAGGCTGCGGCACCGGCGATTGCGGCGCCTGCAGCGTCACCGTCAATGGCCGACTCGTCTGCTCCTGCCTTGTACTCGGCGCGGAAGTCGGCGGTGCCAAGATCGAAACCATCGAAGGCATGGCCAAGGGCGACCAGCTCCATCCCTTGCAGAAAAACTTCATCGCCCATGCCGCCCTTCAATGCGGCATCTGCACCCCGGGCTTTTTGATTGCGGCCAAGGTGCTGCTCGACAAGAACCCAAACCCTTCCGAAGAGGAAATCCGCTTTGGCCTTGCCGGCAACCTTTGCCGCTGCACCGGCTACGATAAAATTATTCGCGCCGTTCAGGCCACCGCAAAAGAAATGAGAGGAGCTTAACATGCCACTCGACACCCACTTCACCAACCAGAAGTTCAAACAGGTTGGAACCCGCCCCCTGCGCCCCGATGGCGTCGACAAGGTCACCGGCCGCGCAAAATACGGCGCTGACTACAACGCCCCGGGCCAGCTTATCGCCCTCGTGCTGCGTTCGCCCCATGCCCATGCGAAGATCAAGAAGATCGACACCTCGAAAGCCGAGAAGCTTCCGGGCGTAAAAGCCATCATCACCAGCGCTGATCTTCCCGATCTCACCGCCGGTGACCGCGGTATGCGCGACATGCTGGAAAACTGCATGGCCCGCAAAAAGGTTCTCTATGACGGCCACGCCGTAGCAGCCGTTGCGGCAATAGATCAAACCACCGCACGCAAAGCCCTCAAGCTCATTCAGGTCGACTACGAGATTCTCCCCCATGTCACCGATGTTGATGAAGCCCTGAAGCCCTCAGCTCCGGTCATTCACAACGACATCTTCACCGAAGGTGTTGAACCAAAGCCCACCAAGCCCTCCAACAACAACAAGCGCGCCAGCTTCGGCCATGGCGACATTGCGCAAGGCTTCAAGGATGCCGACATCATCGTCGAGCACACCTACAAGACCGAGCAGACGCACCAGGGCTATATCGAGCCCCATGCCTGCGTGGCCAACGTCAGCCCCGATGGCCAGGGCGAACTCTGGGTCTGCACCCAGGGCCACTTCGTGTATCGCAACCAGTGTGCCGCTCTCCTCGGCATGGATATTTCCAAACTGCGCGTCACCGCGTCGGAAATCGGCGGCGGCTTCGGCGGCAAGACCCATATCTGGACCGAGCCTTTGGCGCTGGCGCTCTCGCGC
>JBBQNU010000121.1:0-9994 GCA_038330285.1 Hyphomicrobiales bacterium
GGGTCAAAGCGGATTATGGGCGTTAAGATTTCCGTAACGTCACGGACGATTCTATTCATTTGATCTGAAACTGCCGTGGGAGGTCTTCCATTTTCATCCGGATAAGTCAGAAGAGCCACACTTTCGCCATCGGAGAAATCAACGAGAATTTCATATCTTTCCCCTGGCGCAATCGTTAACTCCTTCACTTCAACCGGAGCAGAAAGAAATCCATTGTCATTGGCAATGACATGCATCACCCTACGATCATCAAATTCTAGGCGAAAATTGCGTGCATTCGCTCCATTCAGAAGACGGAACCGCGCGATTCCACGAGGAACTTCTGCCACCGGCCCATATACGCCGTTGACAATAACTGTATCGCCACGGGAGCCATGCAGCACGGCCAGAGCTGTCAAGTCATAGATGAGCTCGCCGTCGGCGCTAAAGTTTCGATCCTGAATAATGAGGGGTATATCATCAAGTCCATATCGCAAGGGAAGCCCGAGTTCTTCGGCTGTACCATCTTCAATGTACAGAAGCCCTGCCAGACCCATATAGACCTGCCTGGCGGTATCGCCGTGAGGATGGGGGTGATACCATGCTGTCGACGAAGGTTGATCAATCTTGAGCGTAGGATTCCAATTTTGTCCGGGGTCTATGGAGTTGTAGGGGCCCCCATCAAATTCGGAATCCACGAACAAACCATGCCAGTGTATCGTTGTCACCCTGTCGAGCTTGTTGGTGACATCCATAGTAACCGTATCACCACGATAGAGACGAATTACAGGACCAAGGTACGCAGCCGAGTAACCGTAGCTTTCCGTCTTAAAATTCGGGAAAAATTCAGTCTCTCCTATTTGGGCCGTAAGCGAGATGCGGTTGCCCATCTCCCGTGCATCAAACAGTTGAGGTATGGGCAAGTAAGAGAAAAATTCGTTACTGATCTGCTTAAGCCCCAGACTGTTCTGACGGGTGGCGGTAGCCAACATGCCGGCCCCAAATGCAGTTGCGGCGGTGGCCAGGAGAAAATTTCTGCGCGAGAGTGCCATGAAGGCAACCTTTCTATTAAAATGCAATTATGAGAGAAGTGAAACGCGTCGAACTGGCTTCACCCATCGTAAATCGCGCGATGAGCCAAACGGCAATGCCAACTATGATTGAGAGAACCAGTAGTGAGGCGGGGCAATTTTCAAGACCGCTTTTACGACCACTAACAGCTTCAATCTCCGAAGCAATCGGAGTGAATAATGAAAGGACAGGTGTCGATCGCACAAATGAGATCAACGTTCCTATAAAAAGCCATGCAATCATTGATGAACCTCGAGTAAACCGCAACCATAAAGGTGTGCGGCCTAACGAGGGTCTCGCACGCCTGGACTAGCTCGCGGAAGCCCGTGGTGGCCTCTTTGGATGGCCTATGTCAGTGGGTGTTAGAGCCTGAACAAATGCCGGCCAATCGTCATTATCAATTGGAACTAAAGCATCAGTGTTAGGATCAGCAAGTGAAATAAATGCCGGAGAGCAAAAGCTATTGCAGCAAGGAGATTTAGCATCTCGATTAGGATTGTCGGAAGAATTTCCAAAATCAAATTGGTTTAAAACCGTTCCGTAATGCGTGAATGTTCCAACGAGTTCTGGAGCCCGATCGCTACCAGCTTGAAATTCGGAGCTGGAAAAAGACGAGCACTTCAAGGCCGCACTCGCGGCATGGGACGCGGAGATTGCAGGCCCAAACGCCGCAACAACAAAAGCAACTGCTACAAGCAACGTTGTTAGTTCATGAAGAAGTTTATTGAGCCGAAAATGCATTCGGGTTGGGTGCCTCCAATTTGTGGCAAAATTCCGGCAAATGGGTCTTATTTGTGAAGAAGTTCCCATTTGGCACGAAAAATCTCCACGAATTAGATAGATTAACTCTAAACGCTACGTTCTTGCTAAAGCAGCTTCTATCGCCGGGCGAATTGACGCTGGATCGTTTTTTCCGTCCAGTTTTACGCCGGAAACAAAGAAGGTCGGGGTGGTATTGAATCCGAACAGGTTCATGTGGGTTCGCTGCGTTTCAAAAATCGCCTTTGCGACGGCCTTATCGCTGGCACAAGTCCGAACCTTTTCTTTAGACACACCAACTGTTTCCATGATTCGAGCCAGTTCCCTCAATGCATCCCTGCCACGCCAGGTCTTCTGTTCAGTCAAAACACGATCCAGGGCAGCAAAATACTGGGCTTCGGGAACACAACGCAGAATCATGAACGCTCTTAATGCGAGGTTATCCAGAGGAAATTCACGAAAAATAAATCGGACCTTCCCCGTATCAACAAATTCAGACTTTATCGACGGCCAATGAACATTATTGAACTCAGCAGTGTTTTGACAGGTGGGAGAAGCATATTCGATCATTACAACAGGTGCTGTGACGTCACCCATGCTGAGTTCCCCCAGGATCGGGACTGTTTGCAAAAGTTTCTGCTCGACTGATGCATCTGGAAGACTAATCTCTGCCTGCGCAATGTTGGGAATATTCAAAGCCAACCCGACAGCGCCAGAAAAAAGGGTACAAAATCGGCGACGATTTGATATAGTCACTTTCGATCCTCAACAATTTATTAATAGGACTAAATTAATATTCAGGGTATTGCTCGCACTTTGAAATTGGATTCAGATGGTGTCAGTAAAAGTCTTTACGCATTGTGGTGACCCATCACTTAACAGACCAAACAGGCGCCTTTCGCCCTTGCTTCGGCGATCGCATTTGCTAATTCATCCTTTGGAAGATAGCCGGGAAACAACTGATCGTTGATGATAAAAGCAGGTGTCCCATTGATCGCGAGTGATTGGGCAAGAGCGCGGTTTCGCTCAATAATTTCGCCAATTTGAGGACTGCCCATATCCTTCTTGAGACTACCCATATCCAGACCCTGAGCTGAAGCAAGTTCATCAACAGTTTCGTCCGTAATTCTTCCCTCATGCTGAAATAAGGCGGTATGCAATTGCAGATATTTGCCCTGATAGCCGGCTGCGATGGCCGCTTTGGATGCGTATTCGGAATCGGGCCCCAGGATCGGAAATTCTTTCAATACCACTCTCAATTCCTTATCCTCACCTATAAGGGCCATAACGTCAGCAAAGTCCTTTTTGCACCAGGGGCAATTGTAGTCAAAAAACTCAACCATTGTGACGTTCCCATTTGGGTTCCCGGCCACAAAGTCGGACTTATCGCGGAAAATCAGTTCACCATTTGAAACTAGAGCCTTTTTACGCTGCTCATCTTCCGTCTGTTTCAGCTTTTGTTCTAGAGACTGGCTCATTTCCTGAAGAATTTCAGGATTATTCAACAAATAATCTTTGACAATAGCTTCAATTTCCTGGCGCTGACCATCATTGAATTCCGCTGCATGAGCTGCAGTAAATAACCCGATCACAATCGAGAAAAAGGCGGTTAGGATGATGGCACGCATATCAGTCCTCAAATTTCGGGATACATTGCCTGAGGAATATATTGGCAGTCAACTCACGTCTCTGTGGTTACATAACAGGCGTTCGAAAGGCTTCTAAGTGTATGTATCTGTCCGCCACAATGGTGCCCCACGCGACTGCAAAGCCGGTCAGTTCACGGTGCCCAAAGGAATCCCTGAGTAAATCAGCCCGAGCAGGATGAAGCCGAGCAGCAGCCGGTAAATCACAAAGGGCAGGAAGCTTATGGTCCGGATCATGCGCATGAGCACCGTGATCGTGCCAAGGGCAATAAAGAATGTGAGAATGCCGGTGATGATGACGGGGTCAGAAATGGTTTCACCGCTTTCAAGAGCGTTGCCGATCACCAGCAGTGAGGCAGCGCCATTGGCCGGAATGGAAAGCAGGAAGGAAAAGCGCGCGGCCTCGGTTCTGGTAAATCCAACGCTGCGGGCGGCGGTCATGGTTATGCCCGAGCGGCTGGTGCCCGGACTTAACGCAAGGGCTTGTGCGCCGCCAATGATGAGCGATGATTTCCAGTTCATGTCCACAATCGTACGGCGCAGCAACCCATAGGTATCCGCCGCATAGAGCAGGATGCCAAAGACAATGGCGTTGATGGCCACGAGCGTGGCGCTGCGGATGTGGTCATCAAGATGGGTGAGCTTGAGAAGCAGGCCAACTACGATGATGGGGATCGTGCCGATGAGGACATGAAAGACAAGCTCGGCATTGTCTGAGGCACGGCGCTTGACGAGATCAAGGGTGCCCCAGAACATGTGAACCACATCGCGCCAGAAATAGATGATCACGGCGGCGAGGGTTCCGAGATTGGTGACCATGTCGGTGACTACGCCCTGGTCGGGCCAGCCGGTTACGGCGGGAACCAGAATCAAATGGCCGGAGGAGGAAATGGGGAGAAATTCGGTGATCCCCTGAATGAGGCCAAGCACAACAATCTGCTCAAGTGACATTAGGCTAACCCTTGAAAACCGCGCCGCACGACTTAGCTGCGGTTAGACGAAAGGGTCTTATAGGTCTAGCCAAAATTCAGCAACGATTCACCCTTAGCAGCGTTGTCTTATTTCCATGTAACTTTGCTTTGAATGAGGCCAAGCGAAACTTAGGTTTCGGGCAAATTGAATTATAATGGCTATGCTAAATCATTGCTGATCAATTGCAGTGGTTTTTATGGTTTATCGGGAAAATCAACTACCGCTATCAGTGATACCGCGTTATTCTTACGCCGCGCGCACCACGACTTGGGTTCCGATCTCCACTGCATCGAACAAGTCTGCCACATCCTCATTCAACATGCGAATGCAGCCTGAAGAGACCGATTTTCCGATGGTACTCGGCTCGTTCGTGCCATGAATGCGGTAGAGCGTGTCCTTGCCGTCGGCAAACAAATAGAGGGCTCGCGCCCCCAAGGGATTTTCTGGTCCGCCGGGTTGCCCATTGACCCACTTCTTCGCCCGCTCGTCCCTGTCCACCATATCCCTGGGCGGCACCCAGCGCGGCCAGCGGCGCTTCATCCCGATCACCGCATCGCCAGACCACGCGAAGCCCGCCCGCCCGACGCCGACGCCGTAACGCATGGCCTGGCCGTCATCGCGCACGTGGTAGAGAAAATATTCGTGGGGATCGACCACAATGGTTCCGGGATCCTCTAAGCCGTCGAATTCCACAACTTGCCGCCGAAAGGCGCTCTTGATGTGCGACGGGTCAACCGGTTCGATGGCATAGTCAATTTCGGATTCGGGCGGCGGCAGTAGGTCGGGATCAAAATATTCTTCTTCGGTTGCTGACGCGTCATCGAATGTCTTTTCGTTTCCTGCGGCTTCATCAGCGACGCGAGCTTTAGCTTTGCGCCGGCGTAAAGATTCTCTGAGCGCCTTGAACAGGCCTCCGCCATCCTCAGCGGCAGCAACCGATGAACTGGCAATAAGGAAAAAGCCACCCACGAGCAGCTTGCGACGGGAAAGACAGTTTAGCACTTATAGATCCTGCATTTGGCTGCGATTGCAGCTTCACTAATTCTGTACCCCGGCCAGCTATCATCCATGCCAAGGTTTTCAAACTCACGATGCGGTGAGCTTGTGATTGTCAAAGGCATTTCACCCGTTGAATGAAATTTTCGTGCTTTAAACCATTGATTTAGCGAAAGAAAAGGACATCGACGAAACAGATTTGTTACAGCTTAATCGAAGCATAAAAATAAACCAACAAAACTGGGCGTCTTTTTGTCCAACACGTGGATTTTTAGTCCGCGGCTCTACCAACTGAGCTAAATAAATTAAGGGATTACCCACCACGCTAGCGCAACTAGAGCGTCGGGCATTCAATTGAATCCATAACCTGCAGCCTGGAAGTAGTTCTGGCATTCGTTCGGATCGAAGATTTTACAGATGTGGCCGATGGCTTTCCAGAGTTCGTCGATGGTTCGGACAGCCCTGGCTCGGAGATGAGCCTTGAGCTTGGCGAACGCCATCTCGATGGGATTAAGATCGGGGCTGTAGGGCGGCAGAAAGAGCATCCATGCGCCGCGGCTACGGATCGCCTTTTCGGCAACCGGGCTTTTGTGCGAGGAGAGATTGTCGAGAATGACCACGTCACCCCTGTTGAGCGTGGGGACCAATTGGGTCTCGACATAGGTCTCGAAGATCGCCCGGTTCATAGGCGCATCGATGACGAAGGGTGCAGTAAGCCCGGTGGAGCGCAGAGCAGCGACGAAGGTCTGGGTTTTCCAGTGGCCGAATGGGGCTTTGGCATGCAGCCGCTGGCCTTTCCGGCAGCGCCCGCGCAGGCGGGTCATCTTGGTTGTTGTGCCAGTCTCGTCAATGAACACCAGCCGGTGCTGCTCGCGGCCCATGCGTGGCTGACGGACATCTTTCCATTCGCGGCGCGCCTCGCAGATGTCGGGCCTGTCTTGTTCGGATGCCCGCAGAGTTTTTTTAACCCGGTAGCCGTTGCGGATCAGCCAGCGCGACAGCGAGGAAGGGTCGACCCCTGTGCCGGTCGCGGCCATCAGTTCCCCTGCCAGTTCCGGCATGGTGATGTCGGCTTGAGCCTCAATCTTCCCCATAATAAACGTCCGGTGCGGGTCGAGCTTGACATGGTGCCGCCCGCCTTGCGGCTTCGGCTCGACGCTCCCCGTCTCGCGGTACAGGGTCATCAGGTTGATCACAAAAGATGGCGACACATCGAAGTGGGCCGCAGCTGCCCGCCGCGAATGACCCGTCTCCACAAACGCCACAACACGCTCACGCAGATCGTTCGAAAGGGGCTTCGGCATGGCAAATCACTTCCTGACGGAAGTGAATCACAAAACAACGTCCCAGGGAATCCCCTTCGATTCCATCCGAATGACCGACGCTCTAGAGCTCAGCACAAGACACTGCCGAGCAGGTTCTGCACTTAATGAGCTTTCCGCAGGGCCTCAGCAATCAATTCCGTTTCATTCAAACCACGCTGAAAACGATTGACGATTGCCTGGGCCAATATGTAGCGCTGCTCAGCCGTTTCAGTTACAATAGGATTCTCGTCGCAAGCCCGCCGAAAAGCATGGCGCATGGATTCCAAATCGTCTGGATTGTAATCGAAGGAATCGTGAGGCAAGATCGAAGGACTGGCATTGAGCGTTTAGGGTTCACTCACGCAACTTTTGGAACTTGTCTGCAAGCCGCTATTGGAGAGAAGTTTTATCATAAACCTAATGCCAGTCGCGCTGATCCAGGTTAATGCGGGGTACAGACCGGATTTTACGTTATTTTGAAACTGATCTCTTACCCAAAATGCAAAACGCTGACAATATGGGCTATTACCGGAGAAGTGGACCATCCTGGTCCAGATAAGCCGTATCGAACGCCGCCAACTTAACGAGCCGATCAAAATCGTCAAAGGTGACTTGGCCGTTGCGGTAAGTCAAAAGACCCTTTTCACGCAACTGCCGCAGAACACGGTTGATATGCACCGCAGTTAACCCCAGGGCATCAGCCAGCATGTATTGCGACAGCGGGCAGGCATAGCCCGCCTTGGTACCCAGTCCGACTAACTTTAACCTGGCACCCAGTTCCAGCAGGAAATGCGCTGTCCTTTCCAGCGCGTTGCGGCGGCCAATGTCGACCAGATGCTCCACTACCATTGCCTCGTCGCGTGAGGCTGCCCATAGAACAGCTGTCGCCAGCCGGGGCGTGTGGGCGAAGGCCTTAATCAGGTCATTTGCTATAACTTCAGAAACTTCGACCCTGGTCATGGCCTCAGCGTTATGATCGGAGGTGCGGAACAGGATACTGCGCAGACCCAGGAAATCGCCCGGCACCTGGATATCGACTACTTGACGGCTTCCGCCCGGCAGAAGCTTGTAAGAGCACACCCAGCCTTCGGCGAGGATATAGGCAGACTGCCCCAATTGGCCCTGGCGAACCAGATCCACCCCCGGGTCAAATGACCGGCGGCGTTCGTGAAACCCCTCCAGTACAGCCAATTCCTTCGCAGATAGCGCCACGAACGCGCCGAGCTTTCGGGCAAGTGGCGAATCAGCAATAGACATTCATAGACCCCATGATAGCCGTAAGCGCTCTTTGGTTTTTGACACTTAGCATGAAAAAACTGTTTCGAAAACTGAGCCAGATTAGTTCGTCAGACCCATTTCCAGTCTATGTCGATACATGCCTTGAGCCAGTACAAACTTCTGGCGATGACGGAAGGAAACCGGTGATGCCGTTAAACAATGACGTTTCAGGAGCTGCGGCGCTTGCCATCTGCGAGTCACTCCTTCTGTGCCTGGGTGATCGCAAGATACTTCCCGAGAATGAGGTCATCGGTATCCTGGAAGACGCCATCGCCGCTCACCGGAATGCTCCAGCTGACGACGGAATGACCAAAATGCATGAGGCAGTAGTCGGACTGATCAAGGGCATCATTGACGGCGGAAACTCCGTGCGCCGGCCACTTTAGATAAACGCATGGCGGATCGATCTCTTAATAACGACAGTATCATAAGGGCAGCTTAATGGCTAATATTTCCCCAACCAACAAATCTGCCGTGGCGAATTCCAGTGGAAATCTCGCGCTCATATCACTTACTGCTTTGGTGATCGGTTCAATGATTGGTGGTGGTGTTTTCAGCCTGCCGCAGAACATGGCGAAGGGTGCTTCACCGGGTGCAGTGATTATTGGCTGGCTCATAACGGGCATTGGCATGCTTGCCTTAGCCTTTGTTTATCAAAGACTATCCACGCGGAAGCCAAAACTTGATGCTGGACCTTACGCTTATGCCCGCGCGGGGTTTGGCGACTTTGTCGGTTTCAACAGTGCTTGGGGCTATTGGCTTAGCGCGTGGATTGGAAATGTTTCGTATGTTGTATTGATTTTTGGGGCCCTCAGCTATTTTTTTCCCGCCTTCGGGGCTGAAGGCAACACCTGGCAAGCCATTGTCGCCGCCTCAGTTCTGCTGTGGTTGGTACACACATTGATCCTCATGGGTATTAGGCAGGCCGCCATTGTCAATCTGGTCACCACAATTGCCAAGCTGGTACCCATCTTTGTCTTTATTGTTGCTGTGCTTCTGGCATTCAACCTTCCCACCTTTAATCTCGATTTCTGGGGCGCGGGCACACTGGAACTTGGCAGCGTCATGGCGCAGGTCAAGAGCACGATGCTGGTGACGTTGTGGGTTTTCATCGGAATTGAAGGTGCAAGTGTGGTCTCCGCCCGGGCAAAGCACCGCAATGATATTGGCCGCGCCACCATTATAGGGTTCATCGTCGCTCTTGTCATTTATCTCCTTGTTTCGCTTTTGTCATTTGGTGTCATGTCACAACAGGAGCTGGCCGCTTTGCCGGCAGCGGCATCAATGGCTAATGTACTGGAGAAAGCGGTTGGCCCTTGGGGCTCTGTCCTTGTGCGCATCGGCATCGTCATTTCCGTCTCAGGAGCATTCCTGAGCTGGACTGTTTTTGCTGCTGAAATCCCGTTTCGGGCAGCGCGTGAAGGTATGATGCCAAAGATATTTGCAACCGAAAACAGCAACGGCTCACCTTCCGGTTCACTTTGGATCACAAATATCGCTGTCCAATCCTTTTTGATCATTACATACTTTGCGAACTCGACCTATCTGGCGCTGTTCTACATCGCATCAACAGCCATCCTTGTCCCGTATGTGCTTTCTGGAGCCTATGCCTTCAAGCTCGCAATGTCCGGCGAGAGCTACGACGCCAGCGAGGGACGTGGGCGCGATATGATGATTGGACTGGTTGCAACAGTCTTTGGTGGGTGGCTCATCTACGCGGCTGGCCCCAACTACCTCCTGATGTGTGCGTTGCTCTATGCGCCCGGCATTGTGGTTTACTGGTGGGCCCGGTCTGCCCGCGCCGAAAAGGCGTTCAATGGAACAGAAGCGATCATTGCGGCAGGCCTGGTGCTGGCCGCAGGTGTCGCAGGCTACCTGATGTGGACCGGCGTTCTGAGCGCATTGTGAGGCGACGAGATGAAGGAAAAAGTCATGACCCCGCAAGCTCCGCTTGGCGCCCACTCAGAGGTCGGAAAATTGCGTACCGTG
>JBBQNU010000122.1:0-9908 GCA_038330285.1 Hyphomicrobiales bacterium
ATGATTTTTCAGGAACCCATGTCGAGCCTGAACCCGTGCTTCACCGTGGGCTTCCAGCTCATGGAAACCCTGCAAACCCACCTCGACATGGACAAGCAGGCGCGCCGCAAGCGCGCCATCGGGCTTCTCGAAGAGGTGGGAATTCCCGCCCCCGAAACCCGTCTCTCGTCATTCCCGCACCAGCTTTCCGGCGGCATGAGCCAGCGCGTGATGATTGCCATGGCGCTGGCTTGCAAACCCAAGCTCCTGATTGCCGATGAACCGACCACCGCACTCGATGTGACCATCCAGGCGCAGATCCTCGAGCTTCTGGTGCGCCTGCAAAAGGAGACCGGCATGGCCCTGGTGCTCATCACCCATTCCATGGGTGTCGTGGCCGAAACGGCGGAACGGGTGAGCGTTCAGTACGCCGGCCAGAAAGTGGAAGAGCAACCCGTGGCACAGCTCTTTGCCACGCCACGCCATCCCTATACGGCGGCTCTGCTCGCGGCTCTGCCCGAGCGCGCCCATGCGCGCCGCCTGCCTTCCATTCCAGGCGTCGTGCCGGGGCAGTTTGACCGTCCGGTAGGCTGCCTGTTTTCGCCGCGCTGCCTCTACGCCACTGACCTCTGCCGGACTACGCAGCCCGCCATGAACTTTGGCGCATTGTGCCATTATCCGCTGGGAAAGGTTGCCGCATGAGCCAGGTTCTGAATGCCCAAAACCTCACCCGCTACTACAGCGTTTCGCGCGGCGCCTTCAAGGAAACCTCCATCCTGAAAGCCGTTGACGGCGCCAGCTTTACCCTGGAGCGCGGCAAGACGCTCGCCGTCGTTGGCGAATCCGGCTGCGGGAAATCCACCCTTGCCCGTCTTGTTACCATGATTGAACTGCCGACCTCCGGCACGCTCAACATCGGCGGCCACAACATTGTCGGCGCAACCCCGCAAACCCTGCGGGCCCTGCGGCCCAAGGTGCAAATCGTTTTTCAGAATCCCTACGGTTCCCTGAACCCGCGCCAGAAAATCGGCGCCATTCTGGAAGAGCCCTTGCTGGTGAACACCAAGGCGCCAAAGACCGAGCGCCAGGAAAAAGCCCGCGCCATGATGGCAAGCGTGGGCCTGCGTCCAGAGCACTACGACCGCTACCCCCACATGTTTTCCGGTGGCCAGCGCCAGCGCATCGCCATTGCCCGCGCGCTCATGCTTGATCCCGAAATCCTCGTGCTCGATGAACCGGTCTCGGCCCTTGATATTTCCATTCAGGCGCAAGTGCTCAATCTCCTCGCCGACCTGCAGGAGAAGCACAACCTCGCCTATCTCTTCATCAGCCACGATCTTTCGGTGGTGAAGCACATTGCCGATGAGGTGATGGTGATGTATCTGGGCCGCGTGGTGGAACAGGGCACGCGCGACAACATTTTCAGGAACCCGCAGCACCCCTACACCAAGGCGCTCCTCTCGGCCACGCCAACTCCTGACCCAACCCGCAAGCGCGAGCGCATCGTGCTCAAAGGCGAACTGCCCTCGCCCTTGGCACCCCCGCCGGGCTGCACCTTCCATCCCCGCTGCCCCATCGCCTTCGAGCCATGCAACAAGCTCAATCCCGCCCTCCTTGCCCATGACGACAGTCTTGTGGCATGCCACGCGGTGAACCCACCACTTTCGAATTCAAAGGCGGCCTGAAATGTCATCGCGTCCCGAACTTTCTACCGGCGAGGCCCTCGTCGGCCTGCTCGAGGCCTATGGCGTGGACACGATCTTCGGCATTCCCGGCGTCCACAATGTGGAAATGTACCGGGCCCTGCCGCGTTCGAAAATCAAGCATGTGTTGGTGCGCCACGAACAGGGCGCGGGCTTCATGGCCGACGGCTATGCCCGGGCCACTGGCAGGCCCGGCGTATGCTTCACCATCACTGGCCCCGGCCTGCTGAATATCCTGACACCCATGGGACAGGCCTGGTCCGACTCCAGCAATGTGCTGGTGATTTCGACCGCCCTTGATATCGGCGACGCGGCGCAGGGCCGTGGCCGCCTCCATGAAATGCTGGACCAGCGCGCCGCCGCCGCCACCGTCACCAGCCTTGCCATGCGCGCCTATACGGCCCGCGACGTGCGCGATTGCATCGCCCGGGCCTTCGCCAACTTCGCTTCGGCACGGCCTCGTCCTGCCTATCTCGAAATTCCGCTCGACGTTTTGCAGATGCCGGCGGGCGATGGCTGGACCGCCCATGCGGTTCTCTTCAAACCATCTCCGTCAAAAACCCAGATCACAGCGGCGGCAAAAAAACTCAACGGCGCAAAGAATCCCGTCATCCTCCTGGGTGGTGGTGCATTGGATGCAGGCCATGCGGCGGTACAAATCGCCGAAAAACTGGGCTGCGCCATCCTCACCACCACGGCGGGAAAAGGTTCCGTGCGCGCCGATCATCCCCTCTGCCTCGGCTATTGCATGGGCAATCCGCAGGTTCAAAAAATGCTGCAAACCAGCGACTGCGTCCTGGCCGTCGGCACCGAGCTTTCGGGAACCGATTTCTGGGACACCCAGGTTCTTGTCGACAAAAACCTCATCCGCATCGATATTGATCCCGCCGCCATTGCGCGGCCCCATACGGCGGAAATTCCGATCCTTGGCGATTCCAGGGAAACGCTGGAGGCGCTTGCCCCGCTGATCACGGCGAAACCTGCGCAACCAACAGCCAAACTTGCCAAGGGTGAGGATGATGAACTCCGCATCTTGCTCAGTAAGGTTCTGGCTACCATCCGCCAAGCCCTGCCGGAAGATACCGTGATTGCCTCCGACATGACGCAGATCGCTTATGCTGCCAACATCATTTTCCCCATGTATGTGCCGCGCACCTGGCTTCACCCCGTGGGCTTCGGCACCTTGGGCTTCGGCCTGCCCGCCGGCATCGGCGCGAAATTCGGCGTCGGCAAAAAGCCCGTGGCTATCATGATCGGCGATTACGGCATCCAGTTCACCATCAATGAATTGGGAACCGCCGCCGAACACAAATTGCCCATTGTGATCCTCATGTGGAACAACAACGCCCTTGGCCAGATCCGTGACGACATGGTGAGCAAGGGCATCCAGCCCAATGCCGTTACCTTGAAGAATCCTGATTTCCAGATGCTGGCCAAGGCCTATGGCTGCTACGCCGAAAAGCCCGCCTCACTGAAGGCGTTGGCCAGCGCCATCAAGGCAGCCCTCAGCGCCGACGGCCCCACCTTCATTGAAATGACCCCCGCCATGGTCAATGGCTGATGCGGCGGTAATTTTTGATGTCGATGGCGTGCTTCTCGAACTCACGCGCGCCGAGGAAGATGCCTTCTTCGTTCCGTTCGAACGGCGTTACGGCCTGAAAGATATTTCCCGCGACTGGAATTCCTATGCCATTCGTAATGATGAAAACATCATAGCGGAAATCCTCGAGCGCCATGGCCTGCCAAAAGCTGAACACGCCGAAATCATTGCCGACTACCTGGATGTTCTCAAACTGCAGTTAGCGGATGGCACGATTGAAACCGTCACCGTTCCGGGAGCCTTGAAGCTTTTGCAAAAACTTAATGATCGCCTGCAAATGGGCATCGCCACCGCAAATCTCCACGGCGCCGCCGAACTTCGCCTGAAGCACGCGAGGTTGTGGGATCATGTATCCGCTCTCGCCCATGGGGCCGACGGCGGCGGCCACAAGCGCCAGATTCTCGCCCGCGCCATAGGTGCAACCGGCCTTCCCAAGAACCGCATTGTATATATCGGCGACAATCTCAATGATGTGGAAGCGGGCCTCTCGAATGGCGTTCATTTCATCGGTTTCAGTACCGATCCCGGCCGTTTGGCTGAGTTAAGACGGGCCGGAGCCAGCCACACCAGCAATAATCATCTGGATAGTTTTCGCCTGATCGGCCATCTATTGCAGCGGTGAGTCGAAGAGAACATAAAAAGAACAAATTCTTGTCCTAGGATTTTACTTATGAACGATGCGAGCCAGTTTTCACTTCTCACCACAAGGCGCTTCCTGCCGCTCTTCGTGGCCCAGGCGATCGGCGCCTTCAATGACAACGGCCTGCGCAATGCCATCACCATCCTCATCACCTTCGACCTCGCGGTAAACCACGGCTGGAACGCCACACTCTTCGTCCAGGCCGGAACCGCCCTGTTCATCCTGCCCTATTTCCTCTTCTCCGCCATCGCCGGCCAGTTTGCCGACAAGTTCGACAAGGCCTTCATCGCCCAGCGCGTGAAGCTCGCCGAGATCAGCGCCATGGTTTTCGGCGCCGGGGCCCTGTGGCTCGACAACCCCTATCTCGACCTCATGGTGCTGTTCTTTGCCGGCAGCCTCGCGGCCTTTTTCGGCCCCGTCAAATACGGAATCCTGCCGCAATACCTGAAGCGCGAAGAGGTCATCGCCGGCAACGCCATGATCGAGATGGGAACCTTTGTCACCATTCTTCTCGGCACCATGTTCGGCGGCTTCCTCGTGCTCGAAACCGGGGGCAGGCAGATCCTCTCAGGCGCCCTGATCCTCCTGTCGGTCGTCGCCTGGTATGCCACCACCCGCATGCCACCCGCCCCTTCCACCACGCCTGATCTCGAGATCGACTGGAATGTTTTCCGGCAGACTGCAAAGCTCGTGGGTTACGCCCGCGAGCGCCACGACGTGTTCTGGTCCGTCATCGGCGCCTCGTGGTTCTGGTTCGTGGGCACCGTCCTGCTTGTGCAGTTTCCCGTATTCACCAAGGACATCCTGCTCGGCAACGAGGATGTGGCCAATGCCTTCATCGCCACTTTCACCATCGGCATCGGCCTGGGCTCGCTGGTCACCAGCCGCCTATTGAAAGGGGAGGTTTCGGCGAAATACGTCCCCGTGGCCGCCATCATGATGACGGTTTTCCTGATCGACCTTTATTTCGCCGCGGGCCAGGTCAACGCCAGGCTCGCTGGAACCACGCTCAATGGCGCCAGCGTCTTCTTCTCCCACTGGTCTAGCTGGCGCGTTGCCTTCGACCTGTTTTTCACCGCCTTCTTCGGCGGCATTTATGCGGTGCCGCTCAACGCCATCATGCAGACCCGCGCCTCGCCGCCCAAGCGCTCGCGCGTCATTGCCGCCAACAACCTCATCAACGCCATCTTCATGATCACCGCCACTGTGGCCTCGGTTATCCTGCTGCAATTCATTACGGCGCGCGGCCTGTTCCTCTGCTTAGGGATTGCCAATGCCGTGGCGGCCATCTGGATTTGCTTCCTGCTGCCCCAGGAAACCCTGGCGAATTTTGCCCGGCAGCTCTTCCGCCTTCTCTACCGTGTGGAGATCAAGGGCATGGACAACTACAAGGCGGCGGGCCGCCGCGTGGTGATTGTTGCCAATCACACCTCATTTCTCGATGGCCCCTTGCTGTCGGCCTTTCTGCCCGACCGCACGACCTTTGCCATCAATTCCTACATGGCACGGCGCTGGTGGGTGAAGCCCGCCTTCGCCCTGTTTGACCTTGCCCCCATTGATCCCGGCAATCCCCTGTCGCTCCGCACCCTTGTTGCCGCCGTGAAAAAGGGAAAGCGCGTGGTGATCTTTCCCGAGGGCCGCATCACCGTCACCGGCACCTTGATGAAGGTTTACGAAGGCCCCGGCGCCATTGCCCAGATGGCCGATGCCAAGGTTCTGCCGGTGCGCATTGATGGCGCGCAATTCTCCAAATTCTCCAGCATGCGCGGCAAGCTGCGCCAGCGCTGGTTTCCAAAAATCACCATCACCTTCCTGCCGCCCGTGAAATTCGATGCGCCACCTGAACTGCGCGGCTCGCGCCTGCGCGAACACCAGGCCGACAAGCTTTACGACGTCATGACCGACATGGTGTTCTCCACCTCGAACACCGAGCAGACGCTTTTCGAATCCCTGCTTGAGGCTCGCGCCACCCATGGCGGCAATCACAAGATTGTCGAGGACATCAATCGCCAGCCCATTGCCTATAACCGCGTCGTCATGGGCAGCTTCATTCTTGGCCGCAAGATCGCCGTGCTCACCCCCAAGCAGAAAACCGTGGGCGTGCTCCTGCCCAATGCCATCGGCGCCCTGCTCACGCTCTTTGGCCTGCAGGCCTTTGGCCGCGTGCCCGCCATGCTGAATTTCTCTACCGGGGCGATCAACATGTCAGCCGCCTGCATCGCGGCCCAGGTCACCACCATCATTTCATCGCGGAAATTCATCGAGGCGGCGGAAATGGAAGGCGATATCGCCATCCTCTCCAAGAACTGCCAGATAATCTATCTCGAGGACGTGCGCGAGACGATCGGCAAGCGCGACAAGCTCTACGGCCTCTTCGCCAGGTTTTTCTCCCGCACCGCCCTGTGGCTGTCAAAAGCCAGCAAGGATCCGGACAGCCCGGCCATCATCCTCTTCACCTCGGGCTCGGAAGGCGTGCCCAAGGGCGTGGTGCTCTCGCACCGAAATCTCAATGCAAACCGGCTGCAGGCCGCCGCCCGCATCGGCTTCAGCGCCCAAGACATTGTCTTCAACGCCATGCCCATGTTCCATGCCTTTGGCTTGCTGGGCGGAACCCTGCTTCCGGTCCTGTCCGGCGTTTACAGTTTCTTCTATCCCTCGCCGCTGCACTACAAGATCGTGCCGGAACTCTGTTATGACACCAACGCCACGGTGCTTTATGGCACCGATACCTTCCTTGCCGGCTATGCCCGTACCGCCAATCCCTATGATTTCTTCAGCATGCGCCTGATCGTCTCCGGGGCCGAGCGGGTAAAGCCGGAAACCCGCGCAGTCTGGATGGAGAAATTCGGCCATCGCATCTTGGAAGGCTATGGCGCCACCGAATGTTCGCCCGTCATTTCCATCAACACGCCCATGCATAACCGTTCCGGCAGTGTGGGAAGGCTGTTGGACCAGATCGAATACCGCCTGGAACCCGTCGAAGGCATAGCCTCGGGCGGCCGATTATTCGTGAAGGGCCCCAACGTGATGCTGGGCTATCTGCGCGCCGACAATCCCGGTGTCATTGAGGCTCCGCCCGAAGGCTGGTACGACACCGGCGACATTGTGGAAGTTGATGAGCACCGCTTCGTCACCATCCTCGGCCGGGCCAAGCGCTTCTCAAAAATCGCCGGTGAAATGATCTCGCTCACCGCCATCGAGACGAAGTTGCAGGAAGCTTTCCCCGGCGAGAATTTCGCCGTTGTTGCCATCCCTGACGAAAAAAAGGGCGAGCAGTTGATCCTCTTCACCACCATGGCCCAGCCCGAGCGCCCCGTGATTGCCGAAGGGCTGAGAAGCCGTGGCGCCTCCGACCTCATGATCCCGAAAGTCCTGGTGCATCTCGATGAAATCCCGCTCCTCGGCTCTGGCAAGACCGACTATGTCACTCTCACGCGCATCTCCAACGAGGGGGCCAATGGCTGACGGCAGGGCCTACCAGCTTGCCCTGCAGCTGGTGGAGCAGGCCGCCCGCATCATGGGCACACCCCGCCTCATTCCCATCAGCTTTGCCCATGTCGATGCCTGTTTTTACACCGGCCAATCCCACGTCGATTTCGTGAGGTTTCTTCTCGACCACGGCGCGAAACTTTCCGTGCCCACCTGGACCAACAACAGCGTTGCCAGCCCCGATGACGACGGACTTCGCCCCGAACGTTCCGATCCCGAAATGGTCAGGGGTGCCCATCAGTTGATGGAGCTTTATGCACAGCTCGGCTGCAAACCCACCTGGACCTGCGCGCCTTACCTACTCGCGGGCGGGCCGAAATTCGGCGAGCATATTGCCGTGGGTGAATCCAATGCGGTGGCCTTTTACAATTCCGCCGTCGGCGCGCGCACCAACAAATACGGCGACTACCTTGATGTGGCCTGCGCCATTACAGGCCTTGCGCCCTTCGCCGGGCTCCATACCGATGAAGGCCGCATGGCCGATATTCATTTCTCTTGTTCAAGTATTCCCGATGACTGGAAACGCCAAGATATTTTCTTTCATCTCTTGGGCCATGTCGTGGGCCGCAAAGCGGGCCGCCGTATCCCGGTCATTTCCAATCTTCCAAAGGAAACCAATACTGATCAGCTCAAAGCCCTGTGCGCCGCAAGCGCTGCCTCAGGCGGTGTCGAGCTCCTCCATGTCGTGGGCGTAACGCCTGAAGCACCGACATTAAAAGCGGTGTTCAAGATTGGCGAGACATTCGAAATCACAACGGAACATCTGAAAGCCGCCCACCACGAACTTTCCGCCTTCAACGATGGCCCGCTTGATGCGGTAGCACTTGGCACGCCACATTTTTCACTTTCCGAATTTTCCGAACTTGTGAAGCTGCTCGATGGACGCAAGGTGAAGTCCACCACTTACATATCCACCAGCCGTGGCATCCGCGAAATGCTCATCGCCAAAGGCTGGCTTGAATCACTGCAAGATGCAGGCGTTATCATACCCGTCGATGTCTGCACCTATTACTCACCCAAAATTCAGGGCCTCAAGGGCCGGGTGATGACCAATGCGGCGAAATGGGCCTATTACGCGCCGGGCATGCTAGGCGTCGAAGTCTGCTTCGGCAGTTTGAAGGAATGCGTTGAAAGCGCCGTGCGCGGCTTTGTCTGGCGCGACCCTGCGCTGTGGTCAAACCCATGACCATCCTTCACGCAGGCATCGCCCAAGGCCCGGTTCTCCTGCTCGATGAACCCCTGAGCTTCTGGGGCGCTTTCGATCCCCGCAGCGGACTCATTATCGACATTCACCACCCGCAGAAGGGCCAGAGCCTCAAAGGCAAAATCCTCATGATGCTGGAAAGCCGGGGCTCCGGCAGCGCGCCGGGCGGCCTGGCCGAAGCTATCAGGCTTGGCACCGCCCCTGCCGGAATCATCCTGGCGCAGCCCGATATCAACCTCGCCATCGGCGCCGCCGTGGCCGAAACGCTCTATGGCAAGATCTGCCCGGTTCTGGCCGTTACCGCGCCTGAATTTCAGGAACTCTCGAAGGCCGCCTATTTGCATATCTCCCATGACGGCAGGATCACGCCATCCCTCGACGATGCCTGAAGGCTCGGCTAGAAGGCCCCCATGAAACTTGCATCCATCACCCAACGCCTGAGCGGCCTCGGCTCCGATAAATGGGCCGTGCATATTGAAGGCAAGCGCCGCGCCGGCGCCGGCGAAGACCTGATATTCCTCTCCATTGGCGAACCCGACGCGCCCACCCCCACATCCATCATGGATGTGGTGAACACCCAAATGCGCGCCGGGCGCTATAAGTACGCCGCGAGCCGCGGCGAATCCGAACTTCTCAATGGCCTTTCGGCGCAATATACCAAAAGCACCGGCCGCCCCATCAGCACCCAGCAGTTCATCTTCCTCCCCGGCACGCAAACCGCCCTGTTCGTGGCCCTGCAGGCAACCGTTGAACTCGGTGACGAAGTGCTGATGGCCGATCCCTATTACGCCACTTACGAAGGCGTGATAGCCGCGGCGGGCGGCATTGCGGTTCCCGTGGGCGTTGATCCCGACAACGGCTTCCATCTCAAGGCTGCCGATCTCGAACGCGCCATCACGCCGAAAACCCGCGCCCTTCTGCTCAACACGCCGAGCAATCCCACCGGGGCCGTGCTGACGCGCGAAACAATTGCCCAGATCGGCGATGTCTGCGAGCGCCACGACCTGTGGATCATCTCCGATGAAGTCTACGCCACCATGACCTATGGCAACACCGTGTTTGCCTCGCCCTTCGATGAGCCCCGCCTGGAAAAGCGCACCATTGTTGTTTCGTCGCTTTCCAAATCCCATGCCATGCCCGGCTTCCGCTGCGGCTGGCTGGCGGCCTCCGAGGACTTCATTGAAGCCGCGCTGCCGCTCACCGAAACCATGCTCTTCGGCTCGCAAGCTTTCCTCGAAGATGCCGCAGCCTTTGCGATTGCCAACCACTTCCCTGAAGTGGATGCCATGAAGC
>JBBQNU010000123.1:0-9743 GCA_038330285.1 Hyphomicrobiales bacterium
AACACCCGGCACCTGAACCCCGTCTTCGCGGGTGAGGCCGATCTGCAGGCCGCGCGCCAGAACCTGGGGATCGGCGAACATCTGGGCGATGGTGTTGATCGGGCCGCAGGGCACCGCTGCTGCCTCCAGCGCCGCCACCCATGCCGCTGTCGTACGGGCTTTCATCGGGCGGGCGAGAAGGGGGGCCAGATCATTCCGGTTCTCCACGCGGCTGCGATTGTTGCTGAAGCGCTCGTCGCTGGCCAGTTCGGCAACGCCAATGATGGCGCAGTATTCCTTGAACTGCCTGTCGGTGCCCACCGCGATGATCATGTGGCCGTCCGCTGTTTCAAAAGTCTGGTAGGGCACAATGTTGGGATGCGCGTTGCCAAGCCGGCCCGGAACCTTGCCGCCCACAAGATAATTCGAGGCCTGGTTGGCCAGCACGGCGACCTGTGAGTCGAGCAGTGACAAATCGAGATACTGCCCTTCGCCGGTGCGCTCCCGGTGGAAGAGCGCGGCGGTGATTCCGATGACCGCATGGAGGCCAGTAAAAATATCGGCATAGGCCACGCCGCTTTTCATCGGCGGGCCATCCGGCTCGCCGGTGATCGACATGCTGCCCGCCATGCCCTGGATCATGAAGTCATAACCCGCCCGCTGGGCATAGGGTCCGTCCTGTCCGAAGCCCGTGATCGAACAATAAATGAGCTTTGGATTGACCGCTTTCAGGCTGTCATAATCCAGCCCGTATTTCTTCAGGCCGCCCACCTTGAAATTCTCAATCACCACATCGGACTTGGCCGCCAGCGCCCGAATGAGCTTCTGGCCTTCGGCGCTTGCCATGTCGATGCACACCGACGTCTTGCCGCGGTTGGCGGAGAGGAAATAGGCGGCATCGCCGCGCGAGCCATCGGCATTTTTCAGGAAGGGCGGACCCCAGCCCCGCGTGTCATCGCCTTCGCCGGGCTTTTCGATCTTGATCACCTCGGCGCCGAAATCCGCCAGCATCTGGGTGGCCCAGGGCCCCGCCAGAACGCGGGTAAGGTCCAGCACGCGAATGTTGGAAAGGGGTCCGGCCATCTATATCTGCTCCACTGCGCGCCACAATTCGTCATCCACGGCCACGCCGTCGCGTGCCGCAATTTCAAGCTTTTCACTATAGGGATTCTTGTGGCGCTCGCCACCCAATGCAAAGGCTGGGTCAACCGGGCAGCCAATGCCGATATTGGCTTCAACCGCCATCGGCACCAGGTATAAGCCATGCCGCACATTGCGCAGGAACACCCGGCCGTGCCTGGCAACATGGGCGGCAATTACGGGCGCGAGGAAAACGCAGGAGACATTCTGCAGGTCCAACCCCATGGCATCAGGAATCAGGTTAACCGAACGCCTTTCATCGGTTTGGGCCTCCAGAAGCAGCCTGAGGCCGGGATAGCCACAGGCCTCCAGCCAGGCGCAATTCCTGGCCGCCACTTCCGGTTCTGGGATGATCCGCCTCGCGGAAATTACGATCTGGTCGAGGCTTACGCGCATAAGTTAATCCCTTAACACTTCGGCTGCGAATGCGACAGGACCCCCGCCCCGCTCCATGGGGCCAGCCACTTTCCAGCCATAAGTCCAGCGCCATATGCCCATTGCCAGAGTGTTACGTCATTGTCATACTATCCTGAAATGACAACAGAGGCCGGAAGACCGGACGTGGCATTTTGAGGAAACAGTGCGGGGCATTCCGCCCCGGCAGTCAGAGGACAGTCAGCATGAAAAAACTAACATCTACCCAGGAAACCTTACGCGCCGCGATGATCTCGCGCCGCTCGCTGATCAAGGCCAGCGCCGCCTTGGGCGCGGTAGGTCTTGCCAGCCCTCTTTACGTCAAGAACGCATTTTCGTCCTCGGGCGAACTCAACCTGCTCATGTGGTCGGACGAATATCCTGATCCCGTGATCCCTAATTTCGAGAAGGCCTCGGGCATCAAGATCAACCAGACGCCATTTTCCCAGAACGAAGAGCAGATCAACAAGCTGCAGGCCACAGGCGGCGAAGGCTTTGACCTCTGCTCGCCGACAATCAACCGGGCTCCGCAGTACAAGGACCTCAACGTCCTGGCCCCGTTTGACACCAGCAAGCTGAGCAACGCGGTGAACATTCTGCCGTCAATGATGGATGGTTCCAACGCCCTCTGGAAATGGGAAGATGGTTTGTATTATCTGCCTCATTGCTGGGGTTCCGAGGCGCTCTCCTATCGTACCGATCTCTACAAGGGCGATCCCACCCAACTGAGCTACGGTTCGCTTTGGGACGAGGGCGTGAAGGGTCATGTGCAAGGCCGTCCGCACTCCTATCTGCTTAGCATCGGCCTGTGGTGGGATGGTACCGGCAAGATGCCGACCAACCGCATGCATGACGCCTACAAGGACGAGGAAAGCTTCAAGAAGATCTGGGACCCAATCTTGGCTTTCGCCATCGAGCACAAGGCTTGGGTCAAGCAGTTCTGGGATTCGGCCGATAACACCAAATCGGGCCTGATGGAGAACGACGTGTGGATCGGCCTGACCTGGGATGGCCCGCCGCTGTCGCTCAAGAAGGAAGGCAAGCCAGTCAACTACACCGCACCTAAGGAAGGCGCAATTGCCTGGGTTGACGGCGTGTCGCTGATCAAGTCCGCCAAGAATGTGGAGCAAGCCTATGCGTTCCTGAACTACCTGCACACGCCCGAAGTGTCAGCCGCCATTGCCGAAGGCTCGGGTTACAACCCGGTTGTCACCGGCGCGGACGCCTTGCTCTCCGACGTTGCCAAGAAGAACTTCCAGGAAGCCTTCCCCGGCGACGCACTCAAGAACCTGTGGCCCTGGCCAGTTGAACCGGCATGGTATGCCGAAATCCGCAGCCAGTACGCTGACAAGTTCAAGGCTGCCTGATTTATCGGCTTTCAGGATCGAATCAGCCCCGGAGAAATCCGGGGCTGTTTTTTTAAGGGATTCTTTTGACCCCACTTGAACTGGCGGGCAGTTCGGTAGACAGTAAGGACAAAAGCGGGACACAGAGCCTGCGCGAGGCACAGGGGATATAGGCGCAATGAGTTCAGGTGTTGAGCTTGACCATATTACGGTAAAATTTGGCACCTTCACTGCGGTGAAGGATGCAACGCTGGACATCAAGGGCGGGGAGTTTTTCTCATTCCTTGGGCCCTCCGGCTGCGGCAAGACAACAATCCTGCGCACCGTTTCCGGCTTCCTTGATCCATCTTCCGGCGTGGTCCGCATCGGCGGCGAAGACATGGCAGGCATCGGCCCGAACAAGCGCCCCACCGCGCTGATCTTTCAGAACCTGGCGCTTTTTCCGCTCATGACCGTGTCGGAGAACATCACCTATGGCCTCCGCGTGCGCGGCGTGGACAAGGCGGCGCGAATGAAGCGGGCCGATGAACTTCTTGATCTCATCGCCTTGCCGGATCAGGGCAAGAAACTGGTCAGTGAATTGTCGGGCGGCCAGAAGCAGCGCGTGGCCATTGCCCGTGCCCTCGCAGTGGAACCCAAGGTCTTGCTCCTTGATGAGCCGCTTTCGGCCCTCGATCTGAAATTGCGCCAGCACATGCGCAACGAGTTGCGCGAAATCCAGAAGCGGGTTGGCATCACCTTCATTTACATCACCCATGACCAGGGCGAGGCGCTGACCATGTCGGACCGCGTGGCGGTCATGAGCGACGGCGAAATCCTGCAAATTGCTGACGGCAAAACCATTTACGATTCGCCTGCCACATCCTTCGTGGCCTCCTTCGTCGGCGAGAACAATCCGTTGCCGGGCCGTGTCACCAAGGCCGGCAAGACTGGCGCTGTTGTCGAAACCGCCTTCGGCCAGCTTCGCGGTGGCAATCCGCAAGGATTGAAAGTGGGCGACAAGGCCATTCTCTTTGTCCGCCCCGAATCCATTTCACTCGGCAAGGGCGCCGCCGATGCCACCATCACCTCGCAGGTCCTGAATGTCGCGTTCGAAGGCAATGCCAGCCACATTTTCATGAAAGGCGCTGGAAAAAAGGAGCTGTCCGTAACCGTTGGCCGTCACGGCGGGGCGGAAATTCCCGCCAAAGGTGCCAAGGCTGCCGTCAGCTACGACCCCGGATATGCGGTGGTTCTTCCTGAAGGGAAGATGGCCCGTGAGTAGGTATTTCATATTCCTTGTTCCGCTGGCGGTCATCGCCGGCTTCTGGCTGCTTTCGCGCCAGGAATCAAAGCTGGCTCATGATCCCACCCATAAGAGCTTTTTCGAGCGCAATGGCGCGGTGCTAGGCATTGTGTTCATAAGCCTCGTGACATTCTGGATGCTGTTCCTCGTCGTGCTGCCCTATCTCTACATGGTGCAGGAGAGTTTCCATCCGCGCCTGCCGCCGATGAAGCGCGGCGGACCGGAAGATTTTCTGACAATCCAGCAATACAAGTCCTTCTTCGTGGAACCGACGGGCGGGGCCTGGAACATCAATCATATGTCGGCGTTTATTTTCTCCATTCTGGCATCCGTGTTTGTGACAGCTATTAATTTCGCCATTAGCTATCCGCTGGCCTATTACATGGCTCAGGCGGGCTCAATCCAGAAAGTGCGCCTGCTGATGCTGGGCCTTATCGTGCCCTATTGGGTGAATGAAATCCTGCGCGCCTTCTCGCTGCGGCTGTTGCTCGCCTCCAAGGGCCTGATCAACCAGACCCTGATGGGCATCGGCATTATTGATACACCGATTGATTTTCTCGGCACCAATTCGGGCCTCTATATCGGCCTGTCCTATGCCTACCTGCTCGTCATGGTTTTCCCGCTTTATAACGCCATCGAGAGTCTCGACAAAAACCAGATTGAGGCGGCCCGTGACCTTGGCGCCCCCTGGTGGAAAATACACCGGGATGTCGTCATCCCCTATGCCAAGCCGGGCATTGCCTCCGGCTGCACCATGGTGTTCATGCTGTCCGCCGGTTCGCTGGCGGCACCGCAGTTCCTTGGCGGGCCAAACACCCTGTGGTTCACTTCGATCGTCTATGACTTCTTCTTCCAGGCCTTCAACTGGCCGCGCGGCGCCGCTTATGCCTTCATCCTGCTGACCGCCTGCATCATCTTCGTGATGGCCATGCTCAAGCTGTTCAAGGTGGGCCTCGGGGAGGCCATCCGATGAGTTCCAAACTTGTCATGCGGGGAATGATTGGTTTCTACATCTTTCTCTTCTTCGCTTATCTCTTCGGCCCCTTGCTGGTGATGAGCGTTACGGCTTTCAACACGCCGAGCTATCCGCAGGCCTATCCCTTTGAAGCCTTCACGCTCAATTGGTTTGTGAAGTTGTGGAATCACCGCGCCATGATGGACGGCATCAAGAATTCCATCATCATTGGCCTGGGCGTGGTCGCCATCTCGGTGCCTGTCGGCCTCGCGGCAGCAATCATGATGGGGCAGATCTACCACCGGGCCCGCAGCGTGTTTTATCTCGTGACGGTTTCACCGGTGCTGACCCCCGGCGTGATCATTGGCATTTCCACCGTGATTTTCTGGAAGGACATGATGGGCCTCACGGATTTCACCAAGGCCTATTTCTACAAGGGCATTATCCTGGCGATTTTCGGCCAAGCCAGCTTCGTTGCCGCCTATTGCCTGCTCATCATCATGGCGCGCCTGCAGCGCTTTGACCGCTCGCAGGAAGAGGCAGCATTGGATCTGGGCGCGAGCTTCCCGCAGGTCTTCTGGCATATCCTCGTGCCGTTTTTGAAGCCCGCCTTGATTTCAGCTTCGGTCATCGCCTTCCTTTCGTCATTCGAGAACTACAACACCACAACCTTTGCAATTCTGGCGGATAAAACGCTTGTTACGGTTCTGGCCGGTGAAGTGCGCCAGGGAACGACACCGGCGCTTTCGGCGCTGGCCGTGGTCATCATCGGACTGTCACTTATCGGGGCTATCCTTTATGAGGTTGCCAAGCGCCGGGAAGAGGCCGCCGCCCAGCGGATGCAGGAGCTGGCCCGCCTAGCAGAGCGCGGCGAGATCATTGGTGCGAAAACGGGGTTGGCGTGAAAATCAAAAGCCTTGAGACCTTCTGCAACCAGTATATCGGGTTTGTGCGGGTCACCACTGATGACGGAAGCCAGGGCTGGGGACAGGTTTCAACCTATAACGCCGACATCACCTGCGATATTTTCCATCGGCAAGTAGCCAAGTGGAGCCTCGGCGCCGACGCGCTCGACGTTGATGCCCTTGTCACGCTTATTCCCGAACGCGAACACAAGTTCCCCGGTTCTTATCTCATGCGGGCCATCACCGGGCTTGATACGGCACTCTGGGACCTGCGCGGCAAACTGGAAAAGAAAAGCGTGTGCGAATTGCTGGGCGGAAAGCCGCGGCCTTTTCCGGTCTATGCCTCAAGCATGAAGCGCGGCGAAATAACCCCGGAAGCGGAGGCCGAGCGCCTGTCGCGCCTGCGCGATGAACACGGCTACACCGCCTTCAAATTCCGCGTCGGCAAGGAATGCGGCCATGACGAGGATGAATGGCCGGGGCGCACTGATGCCATTGTTCCCATGGTGCGCAAGGCGCTGGGCGACAAGGCGACTTTACTGGTGGACGCCAACAGCAGCTACACGCCGAAGAGGGCCATCGAGATTGGTAAACTCCTGGAGCAGCACGGTGTTGTGCATTTTGAAGAGCCGTGCCCCTATTGGGAATACGGCTGGACCAAACAGGTGACTAATGCGTTGTCACTGGATGTGACGGGCGGCGAGCAGGATTGCGACTTGGCGCTGTGGAAATTTGCCATGGAAATGCGCGCTGTCGACGTGGCCCAGCCCGACATCTGCTATCTCGGCGGGCTATCCCGCACCTTGAAAGTCGTCGAAATGGCCAAGAAGGCGGGCCTGCCCATAACGCCGCATGCGGCCAACATGTCCATGGTCACGGTGTTCACGCTTCACATGATGGGAGCCATTTCCAACGCCGGACCCTATGTCGAGTTCTCCATCGAAGGCAACGACTACTATCCCTGGCAGGAGGATTTCTACCGCCCGGCGCTCGTCGCCCGCGACGGCAAAGTGCAAATTCCGGAAGGCGCCGGCTGGGGCGTGGACATCAATCCGCAATGGCTCGACAAGGCCAAATACCAGAAGTCGGAACTTTAGCTCCAGTTGCCCCGTTCGGCATCGGGCGCCATTTGCGCCGGCGCGCGGTGCATGAAGGCATCGGAATGAACCGTGATCTGTTCGCCCTTCAGATAGACCACCGAATACATCGCCGGCTCATCGCTGTAGATCGTGGGGACGGAACCATCGACCAAGGGCAGCTGGTGGTTAAGGCCGGGCAGCGCTGAATAGGAAATTCCGCGCCATTGGCCGCTGATGGTCCGGTGGGCGTGGCCGAAAAAGAGGTGGCGCACATTGTGGCCCTTGAGCAGGTCGCCAAACCCATCGCCATCTTCGAGCGGAATCAAATCCATCAGGGGATGATGAATCTTGAAGGGCGGATGGTGCATGAAAATGTAAACCGGCGCCCCATTTGCTTTCGCCAAAGCAGCCCTGAGCCATGTGCGCCGTGCCTCGTCGTAAAGACCCGCGGAGGAGGGGCCGCCCTTCAGCGTATCCAGAAACAGAAAATGCTGCCCCTTCTGGATTAAACTGTGTTGCACGAACCCGCCTTCAAGCGGGCCATTGAAAACCTTCAGGAAGTTGGAACGGTCATCATGGTTGCCAAGCATCAGATGAACCGGAAGCGGGAATTTCTTCAGGCGTTCCTGCAGGGCCCGGTAGCTTTCGGCTTCGCCCCGTTCGGTGAGGTCCCCAGATATGGCGCAGAATTCCGTGTCAGCATGATATTTCATGATATCCGACAGGCACTGGTCGAGGCGTGGGAAAGGATCAAATCCCCAGAGCTTCTCAGTGGGTGGCACAAGGTGAAGGTCGGTGACATGGATAAATTTCATCAGGTCTTCTTTGCTTCATTTCTCAAACGCGAACCGCGCAGCAATCCAGCCGCATCGACGATGGGGTAGCCCGCCGAAACAATATGCGAATTGATACGGTGCAGGTCGCGTATCATGTCGACGTAAAGTGCGCTGCGCCGCAGCGCCCCGCGCTTTGTCTGCTTGTCGCTCTTGAAATGCTGATCCAGCACCGTGTTCTCAAGTTTCCGGAAGGCATCCTTCTGCGCGATCAGCCGTTTCGCTCCCTCAAGATCGGCAGAGCTCAGTACGCCCGTGGCGAGGCGGATATTGTCATGGATGATCAGGCAGAGATCATCGAGGGCTGCCTGTTCCTCGATGCTGAACTCGATGGTTTCCTTGGCCTTCGCCTTGATGCGGTCAGCCAGGTTGAGGTGAATGATGTCGCCCGCATGCTCAAGGTTGCTGACATAGAGGGTGATTTCCAGGGCCCGCCTGGCTTCCTCGGATGAAAGCTGGGTCTGGGTGAGATCGACGAGGTAGGACTGGATGGCGTTTTGAAAGGTGTTGAGCCGCTCATCCAGCGCTTTGAGCAGCTTGAGGGTCTCCGTGCTCTTCAGGCGCAGCGCCGAAAGGGCCGTTTCGAACATCCGGTTGAGCACCTCGCTCATGCGCACGGTTTCGAGCAGCGCATTGGAGAGCGCAATGGATGGCGAGTCCAGGGATTTGACATCCAGATAACGTGGGGCGGCAAGCTGGTCCGCATCAAGTTTTACATCGGGCACAAGCTTGATAACCTGTTTTTCAACCAGCTTGGTAAGCGGCAAGAAGAACAGGCCGATTGCCAGGTTGAGTGCGGCGTGAAAGGCCAGCGCCACCGTGACGGGATCAAACGGCAGGAGTGCCGCCCATCCCGCAATGCGCTGAATGAAAGCCACACCGATGAGGGCCGCAATGCTCCGGCACATCAGGTTGGCCACCGGAAGCCGCCGTCCTGCCGGTGGCAAGGAGAGTGTGGACGATATGGCGGGCAGCCCGCCACCGAGATTGAGGCCCAGGATGAAGGCCAGCGCCCCGCCAAGTTCGAGACTGCCGTTGGCCACAAAGGAGGCGATCAGCAGGATCACTGCAAGCGTCGAGTGAAAACCCCATGCCAGAATGGCGCCGGTCAGGAAGGCGAGCATCGGTTCATGGCCAATGGCCGTCAGCACCGCATGAAACAGGCTCGCCTCGCGCAACGGGACCGTTGCCTCCGAGATGAGCTTCAAGGACATCAGCATCAGCCCAAGGCCGATCATGATGCGTCCGATATTGTGCGGCCGGAACTCGCGCGTGACGCTGAAAGTCACATAGCCGGCAAAAATCAGGATGGGTGAGGCCCAGATTGCGAAAGAACTTCCCGAGGCAAAGAGGGCCGAAACAATGGCGGAGCCCACATCAGCCCCGAGGAGTACAGCAAGCCCGAGAGACGTGCCGATGGCCCCGCTGGCTGCTATGCCTGCCACAATGAGTGTCGTTGCAGTGCCGCTGCCCAAAATGGCCGTTGCCATGGCTCCGGAAAGGAAAGCCGAGCCCCGGTTTCCCAGGCGGACTTCAATGAAATGCTTCAGGCGGTCGCCCCAGGCTCGCAGGACTCCGGTGCGCACCATGCGCACCCCCCAGAGAAGAAGCGCAACGCCGCCGAGCAGATTTATGATAACGTGCGTGCCTGGATTCAATTCAGTTCAACTTGGCCATGGCAAAGACCATGTCTTCACGTTGGTGAAGAACTTCATGGCTTCCATAACCCCTTCCTTCACACCATTACCTGAGTCTTTGATCCCGCCAAAGGGCGACATCTCAATACGGTAACCCGGCACTTCCCAGA
>JBBQNU010000124.1:0-9651 GCA_038330285.1 Hyphomicrobiales bacterium
GATATCGGCGGGCGACTGCTTGAGGTCGACTGCTTCTGGCGCCCCGTCAATCACGCCACTTGTCGTGGCGAGGAGGTGCATCAGCCCTGGAGGGCCGCAGTGATTGCCTGCTGGTCCATGCCTTTTACGCCGATCACCACGAGTCTGGTGGCGCGGTTCTCACCACTTTTCCAGGGCCTGTCAAAATAACTGTTCATGCGGGGTCCTACGGCCTGAATCAGCAACCGTGAGGAAGACCCTACAACATTGGCGAAACCCTTCAATCGCAAAATGGTGCTGTCGGCGATCACTTCGGTGATACGCTTTTGCAGCGTGCCGCGGTCCTTCACATCGGGAAGGGCAACGGTGAAGCTGATGAAATCATCATGATCGTGCTGCGTCTCACCCTCCATCTCATGATGAGACAGGCGGTTGCCGATGTCGCCCTCTACGGCGGAGCCAAGGCCAAGCAGGGCCCTGATGTCGAGCTTGCCATGCTCGCTCAGCAGGATGCGGGTGCCCTTTCGGATTTGCCCCTCAATATCGGCGGTGACATCGAGGGTTTCCTCGTCGTCGAGCAGATCGGTCTTGTTGAGGATCACCATGTCGGCACAGTTCAGTTGATCCTCGAACAATTCCTCGATGGGGTTTTCATGTTCCAGTTTGGGGTCGGCCTGGCGCATGGCCTGAATGGTGGCCTTGTCGTCGGCATAGCGGCCTTCGGCCAGCGCCTTTGCGTCAACGACGGTCACCACGCCGTCTACGGTGACGCGGGCCGAAATCTCTGGCCAGTTGAAGGCGCGGATGAGTGGTTGAGGCAGGGCGAGGCCTGAGGTTTCGATCACGATGTGATCGACGGGTGTTGCACGGTCCAGAAGTTTTTTCATGGTCGGCACGAAGTCATCGGCCACGGTGCAACAGATGCAGCCATTGGCGAGTTCGATGACATCTTCGTCCTTGCACAGAGCATCACCACAGCCTTTCAACACTTCGCCGTCCACGCCCACATCGCCAAACTCGTTGATGATCAGGGCGATTCTGCGGCCATTAGCGTTTTCCAGCATATTGCGGATGAGGGTGGTCTTACCGGCTCCGAGGAAGCCGGTAATGATTGTTGTGGGAATTTTGCCGGGGATCATGATGCGTAGGCGTCCTTGCCGAATTTCTGCAGGGCGAGCCCCAGGAACAGGCCGATCAGGCTCCACAGTACCGCGGAAGCTGCAATGGTGTTGGCGGCAAAGCTTGCGGCTAAGCCCGCGGGCACCGCCGTTTCATGGGTCAGCGGCTGGGGCGCGCCAATGATGTGGGGCAGGGCGATGAGAATAACTGCGGCGGCCAGCCAGATGAGTTCGCGCCTGGTGGCAATCAGGAATATCGCAGCACCCGTGGCGGCGATGGTGGCTACCCACCAGACCTGGCGTAACACCAGATCGGCTGTAGGCATGCCGGGCAGCTCTGGGGCAAGCCCGGCACCAGGTGCCACCGTTGCCGCGAGAAAACCGCAGATGCCCCAGATCAGCCCATTCTTTGGGGTAATGGGCAATCCGGTCAGCAGGGAAACGCCGGCCAGAAGAAGGGCAAAGCCCGCGCCGGTAATCATCGAGGAAACTGTGGTGGAAAGGGTGCGCGGCCAACCATCGGCAGGGGCCCATTCCTCTTCTTCATGTTCATGCGCTGGTGCTGCCGTTTCGGCAGGCGCCGCCGGATCAGCAGTTGCCGCCGTACCATGGTCGTGGGCGGGAGCTGCTTCGTAAACTTCCGCGGCGAGAATCAAGGGTGTTGTCTGCACATGCTGAACACCGCCATAGATAAAGCCAGCCGCCATTCCCGCGATAAGTGCCGCGAGCACGAGTCTTCCAATCATGATGAAAATTCCCCCGCGTTAGTGGCAGGGAAAGCCGATGGAATGGCGCGTGTCGTGGGCCGCGTTGTGAGCCGCGCTGATGTGCGACATGCCAACGAGGAACACGAGGGAAGCGCCGACAAACAAGCAGACGGCACCTGCCGTCACGCGCTGCGAAACGCTAAGAGATTGGGTAGATGATTTTACAATGGCCATGGACACCCTCCGTGCGACCGATTTCATTTGGGGCTTTCACCCCGGTTCTCGCGCGGCAGGTCTCCTGACTTCGCGGGTCGCTGGCTTCATGCGGGCCTTCCCGGTTTCCCAGTGGCATAGTTCGCACCAAGCCTCGCCGCTTACAGTTGCGGGGGCAGTCACGGTTTTGGCCCCATTTGGGTCGTCCTCACCGTGTTCCCTGTTAGGCTCTTCACCGTATGGCTTCTGAGCACCGAGCCCTGCTGTTGTGCCAGCCCGGGGCCGGTTCCGTCAACCTGATTCTAGGTCCAGAGTTTGATCATCGCGCCAGCAGCGCCGGAAACCGGATCAGTGTTTGGCTTTGCGACCTTGGTTATGCAGGCCCTGATGCCAGCCTTGTCGGACTCGCCGGAGCGCATGAGATCGTATTTTGAACCGGGCGGATAGGCGCCGATAACGAGGAGGTCAGGGCTAGAGGATATTCGCTTGTGGCCGGTGCCGGCCGGCAGGAGCAGCGCGTCGCCGGCGCGGGCGGTGAGTATCTTGCCGGATTTGCCACCGAACTGCACGGTGGCTTCGCCCCTGGCGATGCCGAGAACTTCATGCGTGGTCGAGTGATAGTGGGTGAAGGGATAGATGCCGTTATGCCAGGCCACGGGCCAGCCATTGCGCTCGAAGAGCTCATCGAAAGCATGTTCGGAGTTTTGGAGGGTCTGTGGCGCGATGGCCTGCGCATAGACAATCATCGGCCAGCGCGGATTATTGGGAACATCGCCGTCGTCAAGAAAGGAAAGGGCTTCGGTGGGCATTTATGTCGTTATCTCCTGTCCTCAGGTATATAAGAGTAGGGGCCGGGGTGCGAGACCTATCCAAGTCTTTGAAAGTGCAATATTAAATAGAATTCTGGCGTCCGCCCTTGGCAAATTTGGATGATTGGGCTATATTGAATGGACATTCAATATAAATGGAATTGATCATGAACGTGACCGCTAACGTCCGGGTGAAACTTGACGATGACAAACGGGGCGGCTTGCCGAACTGGACCTATACCCATCCGGAATTCCTCGAGATCGAGAAGGACGAGTTGTTCCGCAAGACGTGGCAAATTGCCTGCCATGTGAGCGATGTTCCCAACATCGGCGACTATTACAGCTTCGATTTGGTGGGTGAGCGGGCGCTGATCGTGCGCGGCAAGGACTCTCAGGTGCGGGCCTTCCACAATGTCTGCCGGCACCGCGGCAGCCGGGTGGTGGCCAGCGAGCGCGGCACCTGCAAGTCGGCCATAGTCTGCCCGTTCCATGGCTGGTCCTACAATCTGGACGGAACCCTGCGGGCCGTGCCCCAGGCCAAGTCATTGCCCAAGCTTGATGCGGTCGAACATGGCCTGCCGCCGGTTGATTTTGAAATCTGGCATGGTTTCGTATTTGTGCGCTTTGTGCGCGGTGACCAGCCCTCCGTGGCGCATATGATGGCACCGCATGAAGACGTCATCCGCCATTACCGGATGGCCGAGACCAAGCCCTATGGCAAGATGATCACGCAGAAAATGCCGGTGAACTGGAAATCGGTGCGCGATGTGGACAATGAGGGCTATCATGTGCCCGTCGCCCATCCGGCGCTGCAGGATCTCTATGGCAATGGTTATGTGGATGAGAGCGTGGGCTTTGGCATCACGCGCTCAACCGGCGTGTTCAATGACAGCCGCGACCGTTACTGGAGCGTGCGGAACTACAAGAAGATTCTCGCGCCGATGGCGCACCTGCCGGAGGCCAACCAGAAGGCCTGGTACTATTACGGAATGTTCCCCAACATGGTGTTCATGCTCTACCCAGACATGGTGGGCTTTTATCAGGAATATCCGGTGGCCGTGGACAAGACGGTCCAGCGCTTTTCCTACTATGCGCTGGACGATGACCGGCGCGAGACGAAACTCTCGCGCTATCTCGCCGAGCGCATCGACAAGCTGACCGGGATGGAAGACACGCAGCTGATCGCCTGGTGTTTCGAGGCATTGCAGTCGTCCGGTTACAAGGGCCTCATTCTCTCGGACCTGGAAAGCGGCGTCAGGGCCTATCATGACATGCTGCGCCAGGTCGTGCCGGTGGTTGGCCTTGAGAAGCCGCCGGTTGCGGGCGCCATGGCGGAGACCAACAAGGTGTTGCGGGATGCCCTCCCGCCGCTGCCCTGGGGCCGCTGATTACCTAAAGTTTTAAACGACTTTGCGCGGACAGGCACGTCAACAGGGTTGAACCGACTCCGGCGTTGGTTTACCTAGGTCGCAACCCACCTTGAGCGATGAAGACGAATCAGGCGGCAATTCCAAGGTTGGCCAAGGAGTTCTTATGTCCGCGCAGAAGCAGAGCAGAGGCGAGATCGCAGCGGTCTTGCTGGCAAGCCGCGCAGCCTTTGCATCAACGGCGCTGTTCAGCTGCCTGGTGAACATCCTCATGCTCACGGGCCCGCTGTTCATGCTGCAGGTCTATGACCGGGTGCTGACCTCGGGCAGCGTGCCGACGCTGGTGGCGCTCACCGGCATCGTCATCGCGCTCTACGCCTATTACGGTTTCCTCGAATATCTGCGGGCCCGCATTCTGGTGCGCATCGGAAGGCGGGTTGAGGAAAAGCTCCGTGACCGGGTTTTTGATTCCATGGCGGAGCATGCGCTGCGGCGCACGCAAGGCATCGGTGGCCAGCCGATCAATGACCTCGCAACGATCCGCCAGTTCCTTTCGGGGCAGGGGCCTTTTGCCTTTCTCGACATGCCGTGGGTTCCCATCTACCTGCTGGTGATCTTCCTCATGCATTGGGTGCTGGGGGTTGCCGCGGTCATTGCGGCCATTGTCATTTTCATTCTGGCGGTCTGGTCGGAAAAGGCCACGCGCGGGCCGTTGGCTGAAGCCAATGCGGCCATGGTCAAATCATCGATCATGACCGATGAAAGCCGGCGCAATTCGGAAGCGCTGCATTCGCTCGGCATGCGCGGCGCGATCCGCAAGAAATGGTCTGACATGCAGCAACTGGCGCTGGACCACCAGACTGTTGCCAATGACGTGGGCGGCAGCCTCAGCGCCGCATCGCGGGTTCTGCGCCTCATGGTGCAGTCGGGCATTCTGGCGCTCGGTGCCTATCTGGCGCTCCAGCATGAGATTTCAGCGGGCGCCATGATTGCCGCGTCGATCATCATGGGGCGGGCCTTGGCGCCCGTCGAACAGGCGGTTGCGAGCTGGCAGCAGTTCCTCGGTTTCCGCAAGGCGATCGAGCGGCTGGGAAACATTCTGGCGTCGGTTCCCGCCGTTGCCCACCGCATGAAGCTCCCGGCCCCGACCGGGAAGCTGGAAGTGGAAAATCTGATCGTGCAAATGCCGGGTACGGAAAAGCCGGTGCTGCATGGCATCACCTTTACGGTTGAGCCGGGCAAGGGCATTGGCGTGATCGGGCCAACCGGTGCCGGCAAATCCACCCTGGCGCGGGCGCTTGTGGGCGTCATGCCGATTACGCGCGGCACGGTGCGCCTTGATGGCGCCACCCATGACCAGCGCGATATCGACGAGGCGGGCAAGCTCATCGGCTACCTGCCGCAGGACATTCAGTTGTTTGACGGTACGGCGGCGCAGAACATAGCGCGCTTTGACGTGAATGCCGACCCGGCGAAGATCGTGCAGGCCGCCCAGCTTGCCAATGTCCATGATCTCATCATGCGCCTGCCCAAGGGCTATGACACGCCGCTTGGCGAGAATGGCGCGCGGCTTTCGGCAGGCCAGCGGCAGCGCGTTGCCTTGGCGCGCTGCCTGTTTGGCGATCCGGTGCTGTTTGTGCTTGATGAACCCAATTCAAACCTTGATGCGGAAGGCGAAGCCGCACTTGACCGGGCCATCCGTGTGTCCATGGAGCGGGGCGCTTCGGTGGTGGTCATTGCCCACCGGCCCAGCGCTCTCGCCTCCATTCAGCAAATTCTTGTCCTGAGTGAAGGCCGCACCGTGGCGCTTGGCCCGCGTGACGAGATTTTGAAAAAAGTGCTGAACCGGCCGGCGGCGGGTGACGCCAGGTCAGCGCCGCCGGCCGCCAAGCCAACCCTCACACAGGTGAACTAGGCGATGCACCCGATCAACACAAATTCCTCGCTCCGCCGCTTCCAGATCGTCGGCTTCCTGTCCGTCATACTCATGCTTGGCGTGGTGGGCGGCTGGGCGAACTTCACCGAACTGAATGGCGCTGTCATTGCGCCTGCCACCATTATGGTAGAATCCTATTCCAAGAAGGTCCAGCACAAGGAAGGCGGCATTGTCGTCGATATCCGGGTGAAGGACGGCGACCGGGTCGAGATTGGCCAGACCCTGATTGTCCTCGACAATACAGAAACAAAATCCGAGCTTGCCATCATCGACGGCCTTCTGGATGAGGCCTTGGCCAAGCGGGCCCGGCTTGAAGCGCAGCGCGACCGGGCTTCAACCATAACTTTTCCACCGGAAGTTTTGGCGCGCGCCAGTGAGCCAGGGGTTGCCGCCATCATGGCGGGGCAAACCAAGCTGTTCGATGCGCGGCTGCAGGCCGTTGTCGGCAAGAAGGACCAACTCACCCAGCAGATTGGTCAGTTGACGGAGCAAATCGGTGGCCTGGAATCGCAACGCGTTTCTAAGGAAAAGCAATTGACCCTGATCAGTGCCGAACTTACCGACCTGAAAGACCTGCAGAGCAAGGGGCTTGTGCCGGTCAGCCGCGTCATGGCGATGGACCGCGAAACGGCGCGGCTTGATGGCGAGCGGGGCGAGCTGGTGGCCAGCAAGGCCTCGGCGGAGGCGCGTATTGCCGAAGTGAAGGTGCAAATCCTGCAGATTGACGAAGAAGACCTGTCTCAGACCCTTACGGAGCTCCGCGATATCGAGGGCAAGGTTGCCGAGTTGAAAGAGCGCAAGCTCGCCGTGGCGTCGCGGCTTGAACGCATGGTGATCAAGGCGCCGATCACCGGCGATGTTTACCAGCTTGCGGTTCACACCGTCGGCGGCGTCATAGGTCCGGGCGAACCCCTGATGCTTATTGTTCCGGAAGCTGATGAGTTGATCCTGCAGGCCCAGGTCATGCCGCAGGACATTGACAAGGTGCAGACCGGCCAGATCGCCCATATCCGCTTTCCCGCCTTTAATTCGAGGCTGACGCCGGAAGTTGCCGCCGAGGTGACGCAGATTTCCGCCGATACCAGCCGGACTGATGCGAGTTCGCCGCCATTTTATTCGGTGCGCCTGATGATCTCGGCTGCGGAACTTGCCAAGCTCGGCAACAACAAGCTCAAGCCCGGCATGCCGGCGGAAGCCTTTATCCAGACGGAAGCGCAGACGCCGATGACCTATTTCCTGAAGCCGCTTACCGACCAGTTCGCCCACGCGTTACGCGAAAGCTAAGGGGGATACCCTCACCCTGAGGTGCTCTGCGGAGCAGAGCCTCGAAGGGCTGGCGGACGCGGAAACAGATGCTTCGAGGCCCGGCTGCGCCGTGCACTTCAGCATGAGGAGTGTTGTATACAGCGCCCAGACCTAATTCCGTGGCAGCCCGAGGGCATTTCTCCCCTCCGGCAACGGAGTTTTAACCCTAACGGCCTATTACTTGAGGGATGAGTGTCCGTCGTTTAATCCTTGCGTCTGTTAGTTCCGCGTTTCTCGCTGCATGTGTGGCTGCATCCGGTCCGGCATTCGCCACATCTGAAAAACCCAATGAAATCATCGCTGAACAGGCCTATCAGGCGCTGGGGGCGGGAGACCAGAAAGCAGCGATAAGCGCGTATTCGCAGGCAATTGAATCCCAGGATTTGCCCACGGAAGTGCTGGCGAATGCTTTGCTCAATCGCGGCCTGGCCTATCAGCAGCTGGCTGAATACCAGGAAGCCATCGATGACTACACGGCAGCACTCCAGCTGGACGCGATGAGCGCTGAAATGCGGGCTACCGCGCTTTATAACCGGGGCCTGAGTCAGCAGAAACTGCCGAACCTGTCGGCGGCGGTTGAAGATTACACCAGCGCGCTGTTTCTCGATCCGGGTTTTGCCCATGCCTATTATGGCCGCGGCAATGCACTGCGCGAAAGCGGGCAGTTCCTTTTTGCGCTGTCGGATTATGAAAAAGCCACGCGCTTTCATTATCCCAATGCGGCCCAGGTCTTTTATGCGGAAGCCCTCACCTATGAAAGCCTGAAGCGCCCGAACGAGGCGCGGAAATCCCTTGAGCGTGCCGTTGCGGCCAATCCGAAGTTCAGGCAGGCCATTGACAGGCTTGCCACGCTGCAAGGCAGCGTCATGGCCAAGCCATCGGTCGTGGCTGCTGTTGGCGGCGGCCAGCTTACGGTGCGCAAGCCCGACCTGCCCAAGGCGGTTGAGCCAAGTGCGGCGCTGCTCAATGAGGGCGAAAGCGATCCGATCGTGACCTCGGCGGTCAGCACGCCCGAGGCAGCGTCTAAAAAGATTGTTGACCGCGTGCCGGCCGAAGAAGAAAAAATCGTTGCGGTGGAAGTGGTTGAGGATGATGACGCTGCGGCCTCGCCTGAACCTGCTGAACCCACTATAGCGGAGATCGCCGAGCCAGCGGCAGACGGAGCTGCTGAGATAGAACCCGCTGCTGCTCCCGCTCTGGATGGCTGGAGCGTGCAGTTGGCTTCAGCCAACAGCGAGGATGGCGCGTGGTCAACCTGGAAAAAGATGAAGGCCAAGCACCGCGCGCTAGCGGACTCGAAGCCTATTGTCGTGAAGGCTGACCTCGGCACCAAGGGCATCGTCTACCGTGTGCGCCTGGCCGGCTTTGAGGACCAGAACGCCGCGAAGAAAAGCTGCACAAAACTGAAGTCCAGCGGTGTTTCCTGCTATGTGAGCAAGCTTAACTCATAGCACGGCGGAAATGATCCCGGCCTCCAGCCAGCCGCGGAGGAAATTCTCCGTCGAAGGAGCAATTTCGATTGGTTCGCCCTGCGCTGCCGCATCAAGCGCGGCGGCCTCCTCGCGGCCCAGAATTCTGAAGCGTGAGGCCGCGCCCTGGCGCCAGACCAGCAATTCCTGCGGAGCATCCAGGTCTTGCGGAGGAGGTGGGGATTCGCCGGCAGTCAAGGCGGCCCAAATGCTGGTGGCATTGGTGCGCATTTGCACTCTTTGCACCGAGGGGTGAAGTGCGATGTGAAACGCGTGCGGCGGCACTTGCGTGATACTGCCAGCCTCTGGCGCATTGAGAGCCGCATGGAAGGCTCTCTCCAGGCGCGCCAGGCCAGAAAGTTCCGGGCTTCGGGAGAACGGTATTGTCAGATCAAGAAATTCCGGCAGGCAGCGCGAATGCAGCCGGACTGTGGAAGCCTCGCTTGCAGCAAGACAGTGGCGCGCCATTGTGCTGAACGCGGTCTCGCCCATGTAGAGCCGGAGCCGCGGGTAATCATGGGCCAGAAAATCCCTGAGGCGGGCAGGGGTGAGGGTTTCGTCCACGTCCATCATCCGACATAGATGATGAAAGGCCGCTTCACTTGCCAATCACGAGCCGGTTCACGCCGTCACGTTAGCGTGATGATGCCCCCTCACTTCAGCAGGAACGTCACCTTCATGTTGATGCGCCATTCGCTGACCTTGCCGTTCTTGACAACGCATTTGATGTCCTGCACCCAGGCGCCCT
>JBBQNU010000125.1:0-9559 GCA_038330285.1 Hyphomicrobiales bacterium
GCTTACGAACACTTCGAGGAACTCCCCAGCAAGGCCCATTTTTCGATCCCTGGTCACGAAAACCGTCGTGATGAGACCACTATGTTTGAAAATATATTCGGGCAAATCCGTACCCCATTCTGTTACAACGAGCACCCCCTCTTCATTGATGGGGTCGCCGTGATAGTCCTTTTCAGCGATGTATTGGATGTTTCCCCCAACTTCGGCCGCACGGACGAACGTAGGTTTAGGCGCATACCATGGCACGGTAAACACATGTGCGCCTCCAGGTTTCAGTGTGCGTGCAATTTCAGAGAAGGCCAAGGCAGGATTCATGACATGTTCCATAACATCTTGTGTGATTACCAGATCAAATGTGGCGTCTGCAAACGTGAGTGCTTCAAGATTCTCACAACGCACTCCATTTCTTGACGCTCCAGGGGCCGTATCTGGCCAGAAATACGTTGGCAGATACCCTTGGCACTCCCTGCGTAATTTGTCATAGCTGGGACCGGAGGGCGAGGACTCATGGATTGAGCACTCTCGGTAACCTGGAAAATGTTTATCCAAGACGTGAGCAATGTGCCTTACACGGGGTATTGAGCCGCATTTGTTGCACAAGTAGTTATCGCGCAACCAAGCAGATCGTTCAATGAAAATTGAAGTTTTTTCGCAGATTGAACAAAATCCTAAATTGGCCTTTCCTGTCAAACAGTAATGCGCCACCTCACCCGTGTTTACAATTGCCCTGCGCCATTTCTTCATTGCGTGCGTGCCAAGTGGATCCTGGCGTCGCGCCCAGTAGTAGCGCTTAATTGTTTGAATAAACTTGTGCGCACCAATTATCGCCATGCCGTTTTCCTCATAGGGAGTCAGTTAGGTAATGGTGGTTTGAATTGGCCACTATTAGTGCATCCGGCTTGAGTCAGGTGCTCTTTTTAAGTTTGTTTTGCAGTTTTGAAATCAAGGGCGTTAGCGGGCCAAAGCGATTACTTTCGAACCAGGATATTTGTGAATTCAACTTCATGTTTTGTGTCTTGAGTTCGTCGAGTCTGGCTTCGAGTTGTTGGATGATGTCCAAGGTTTCAAGCTGTTGATATGAGGGTGCCGCAAGTGCATCGTTGACCGGCGCGGCTTTGACAACAAATTGATAAGTATTGGCCTCTGGGTTCTGCTCTGCGATCCAGTCCATCATTAATTGGCCTTTTGAGGTGCCACAGTGGACGCAGAATTCAGTCTCCTGTGAAGTTTTGACCACTCTTTCCCAAGAAACAATTCGGTAGCCAGATTCTTCAAATAGTCGCGCTACATTTTTTTTAGTGAAGAAGCGTATGTGCGTGTTATCCAGCAGACCATATTTTTGGTAATCGAATCGCCCATGGACGAGTTCCCAGCAGATTGCGGCATGTGCGATATTTGGGATGGAGGCAATTAAGTGGCCACCCTCCCTGATAAAGGGACGGACTTTCTTAAGTGCCAAAGCAGGGTAATAAAGATGCTCAAGCACATCGGCGAAAGTGATGGTATCGAAGCGTGCATCGCCGATAGCCTGAGCTAGATCGATGTCTTCAATGTTGCCAATGATGAGTTTGTCGCAATAAGGGCGAGCATCTTCTGCGGCCTGGGGATCAATCTCGACGCCTGTTACATGGCAACCAAGTTGTTCTTTAAAATGACGTGACTGTATGCCACTGGCACATCCAATCTCAAGTACAGTTTGGCCGCGATCAATCCACGCACTAATTTTGGCGGCCGGATGGTTTGGATCGTCAGTAATGCTATAGAGGTATTTTTTTGTGGTCGACATGCTGTTCCCCTGAATGGTTCATTGAGTTCTTCGAGCATGACCAGTCGCCTGAAAGAGAAACCAAACCTTCATTCCAAGCCATATTCTCTACGTTGTCTGAAGCAACTTGCAAATGAAGCAAGTTTTCAGCGTAAAAAATCGTCCGGGCAGCACTACCCTCGGAGACCCCAGCGCGAATGGAGTAAACCCCAGGCAAAAAAGGGAACGCTGGCATATTGAAACTCAGTAAATGCCGGCCAATTTCGAGCCGATCCAATTTGAGTTGGTTGATACTGTGCTGAGTTGCCAGATAAATGAAATCCGTCGTATGAATGCCAATTCCAAAAATTGGTGTACGTATTTCTCTTACCACCTCGTATTCAATCTGGATTTTTACGGCTTGCTCGTGTCTCAATATATTGGTCGGGTTCCCACTCGCATCCAGTATTTCAATGCCGTGCATCAGGATTTCACCTGATGCCCATTCATTCGAATTAGCAGAGCCAAGGTTGGTTGCGTTGACAGTGCTTATTTGAGTGTCGCTTGCCTCATAGAACTGGGTGCATACCTTTGAGGAATTTCCATCACTGATGACGCGTCCTTTGTTTAGCAAGAGTACCCGATTACATAAACGCTCGACTTGCCGGATGTTATGACTCACGAGCAGTACGGTTTTCCCCTGGCGCTTGATCAAATCCTCCATTCGGTCAAAGCATTTTCGCTGAAACGCCAGGTCACCCACTGCCAGCACCTCATCCACAATGAGTATTTCAGCCTCGATACTGGTCGCCACCGCAAACGCGAGCTTGACCTGCATGCCCGAGCTGTAGCGCTTGACCGGCGTATCGATGAACTCTGCCATTTCGGCAAAGTCGACGATCTCGTCGAACTTCTGGTCAATTTCCTGGCGCGACATGCCGAGGATGGCGGCGTTGAGGTAGACGTTCTCGCGGCCGGTGAAGTCTGGCACAAAGCCGGCGCCCACTTCGATCAGAGGGGCGATGCGGCCGTTGACCTTGACCGAACCGCGGGTGGGGGTGCTGATCTTCGCCAGCATCTTGAGCAGGGTGGATTTGCCCGCACCGTTGTGACCAATGATGCCGACCACCTCGCCGGGCTCGATGGAAAAACTCACGTCATCGAGCGCCTTGAACAGCGGGCGTTCTTCAACTTTCCTGCCGGACAGGCGCGCAGCCGTGTTGAGCAGGGTTCGCTTGAGGCCTTGCATGGCACCCAGGCGGTATTCCTTGGTGAGGTGGTTTGCTTCAATGATGGGCATGATTGATTATGTTTATTTTTTTCACGTAACGCTAGCGCGGCTGAGGAGCCCAATCTACGGTCGGTTGAATTTCGGTTCTTATACAGAAGAAACGGGCTCAGGTTACATGCAGCATGGTCAATCGGCGGAGCAGGCCGGGACATTAGCCGAACCTTTACCTTGCCGTGCTAATTCGGCAATGGTCTGCTGGGGCAGGCAATTGGAAAAATTGTTGGCTGCCAACTGAAGAATCCTAGGCAGTTTTTCCAGCACGCTTGCCCTTAAATCAGCTCTCGTTGCGATGAGATGATTCATAAGCGCTGCCAGAGTCTCTTTCTTCATGGCATTTGCATCAGGCAGGAGCATATTCTCTAAGTCAAAGCGTTCCATCAACCCTTCGAATTTACCCTGGTAGCCTATGGCTGCAATGGGAACGCCTTGCGAAAGGCAGGCGATACCGAAATGCATTCGGCTGGTTAAAGCGCAATCCAGCGGCGCGCAAAGCGCTTTGATTTCGTCGCTCTCAAGCGGCTCGGGTGGAAGCATAAACTGATTTTCCGCCAATTCACCACGCAGGCTGTCAGCCAGCCGGTTGGCCAAAACGCTATCGTTGAAGCGTCCTCGCTTGTCATGCGCGTAAAAGATGAACGTGATATTCGGATACTGTGCGGCCATGGCAAGGGCCACCTCCCTGATTTTCTCAAGCAGCTTTTCCACCTGGGTCTCTGTGGGTGCTGTTCCAAGAACCAGATAAGCCACATTGATGCCAATAAGAATGCGGCCGTTGGCTTTAAGCTCATGCAGCTTGCCGAGGAAAGACCGGACCTCCAGGTGTGCGGCATTGGGAGCAAGCAGGAATGCCAGATCGGCGCTGGGTGCGATGTTGCGGCCAAGCAACTTCGAGAGACGATGTTGCGAGACAGGGTCACGTGCATACATGGCGATAGTTGTGGGCAGGGATCGGAGAGCGTCCACGCAGGCTGCGTCCGCATGAGCGTTGAAGCTGAAACCGAGCAAACTGGTATTCAAGCCACAACGTTTGCCCAGCCTGGCAAGCTCGATTTTGGCCAATGTCTCTTTGGCTGAGTAGTAACCGTCCATTACATCCGCGCCGATCAGAAAGAAATGCGTGTATGACTGGGCGTGAAGAATGAATCGCATCAGACCTTCTTCAAGCCCAAAGCATAAATAATCTTTTAGATGGTGGTGCTGAATGTCGGGGTCATGAGTGTATTGGTCTGCCTGATCGTAATTGAGTATGCCAATGTGGTTGAAGCCCGCCCGTCGAAGTGAAGTCAGTGTGGCGCGCAGCATGGCCTGGTCACCCAGGCTACCCGGTCGGGAGGGAGGCAGAATAAGGGCAGCGCGGCCTGAATGTTTCAGGCGACGTCGAAATCGGCACATCAGGGCGTGACGATCAAGCTTGCTTATCATTGTGCCCTCGTCTTTGTTTGCCCAAGAGACGCTTGAATTCTTCCTTCAGCGATTCACGTGTGAGCCAGGACCCCCAGAGCGGCCACAGCGATTTGAACAGGGTGTTGCGGCGTCGATCGGCAAAGGTTTTCCATGGCGCGGAGGCGAAGAAAGCTTCATCTTGCTCGCTTATCAAGCGAATCGCGCGCTGGCGGCGGTAGTTTTCCACGCACTCCGCTAATGCGCGAGTCAGTTCGGAATCGCCTTCCTTTTCTTTTAAATGAAGGAGGTTGTCCTCCATATGGAAAAATGCCAGATCATATTTGGGATCGGTTTGTCGGATCAGGTCACTTGTGAGTGTCGCGCGAAAGGTTGGGCAGCGATCAAGTGCGCCCGCAATATGGAGGTTAAGCATGGTCCGCACACATTTCTCGCAACGCCCGCAATTCCATTTTTCAGGACGTTCTCCGTAATGGTCTTTTTCCAACAGGTTCTGGTAGCACACCCTGAGATGGGTGAGCGCGATGTCGGACTGGGCTACGAGTTGGGCTTTTTCGACACGCGTAGCTTCGCAGCCATCATGGACAATTTCCAGCCGCTCGGTGCCCCACAGCGGGTCAAGCATGGGGTGAGAACCACAGGCGTCGAGATGTGCGTAGCTTTCGGAAGACGGCAGGTAGATTTTGTCCAGATGATTGGACATGAGGAGGGCGATGCTGGCAAGGCCGCCACCAAAGCTATGCAATCCCCAGTCGAGAAACTGGTCAGTGAATTCACGCAGGTTGGTTTCCACCTCGATGAGCGGTTTGCCAAGCTTGCCCGCAATGGCCTGCATTTCATCTGAAACCTGCTGCCGCAGAGCATGATCATCGAGCCAGAAATCAAAGCCATGCACCAGCACCAGGGTATCTATTTCAGCCTCGTGTCTGAGATAGGTATAAAACGAATCCAGTCCGCCCGAGAAGAAGCAACCCGTGCCGGCAGTGTTTGTTGCAGGGGAATCACTCAGCGAATCCCAACTGACAGGGATCTTTTTGCATTGCGGGTACCACTGGTTAAAGATGGTTTGCAATAGATCAAGATTGCCTGCCTGGCGCGCAGAGATGGCGCCGCGTACATGCAGCGGCAGGCCGGTCTGCATGGCGCAGAAAAGGCTGGCGGGAATGAGGATGTCCTCGCCAGTCCACGGACTGATCCCGGTGGTGCGGAACCACAGTTTCGTGATGCTGGCAGGACTGGATACCTGCGCACTGACTTTTATGCCATCGCCATCCTGTTGCGTGACGATGGGCCCGATCGTGAATTGATTCATGTATGTTCACCAGCAATCGTCGCGCCAAACTGCAACATGATCCCCATCAGGGTCTTGTAGCGTGCTCCATCGATGATCGGGTCGGGGATGGGCAAGGGCTGGCCCATTGGTGGAAGAAAGCCAGCCAGGGCTTCGGGGTCGAATAATGCTTCGGCCACTGGCCGGCAGTTTTCGGAAAGTTTACGCACTGCCTGCCATCCAGTGCCATTGACGTTGAAATGCCGAACATACTGACGACGCTCGATATGATTGCTTTTCAAAAGGGCTTCGAATGGGCTCGATAATTGACGTTTTAAAGCCCATGACAAGGAGGGCACGACCGGGGTGGTGTCTGAGCCACTTCGATCAAGCGGGAGGACAGCCAGTTTGGGAAATTTACGCTTGAGCATTTCGTACTGTGCACGCCGGCCCCCCATGACGGGTACCGCCATGCCCGCCATGACTTCCACAAATTTGCAGTCGGTAAAAGGCAAGGTAGGCCATGCGCCAAATGACAGGCGCCAGGCTGCTGGCCCGACATGAAGGCGTTGGCGGTGCTGGAGGTCGAACTGCCAGCATTTCTGGAACGGCAATCCTTCGTACGCGTTCCAGTCTGCACGCAGTTCTTCCACTACAGCTTCGCCGAGCCCCGGCGCTTTAAGCAGTCTGGAGGTGTCCGCTGCTGTAAAGCCATAGCGATTCGCGCGGGCGAAGTACGAATCAAATGCATATTCCTGAGTATTTTCGTCCAGCCCGAAGGTAATCTGGGTGGCACCCATGATGGCGTCCCCCAGCAAACCGGTCATGATGCGCGGCTTGAGTGCATGTGTCTTTTCGAGCGCCTGCCACCACATGAATTCGACGAAGCTGGTTTGCATGCCTTCCAGCCTGGCTTGAACCGGCGCCCAGTCGCGGTAGGCATCCTGATCGACCGCAACCGGATACAGGGGCCAGCCCAGGCTTTTGGCAACCCGTCGTGCGCATTGCATTTCGTAGTCGGCGCTTTCACCTAATGTGACGATCGGCGCTTTGTAATGCAGGTGCCAGCGCAGACAGCCGGCGACCAGGCGTGAATCCAGGCCGCCAGAGAGGAGCACCGAGGTTTCGCCAACCTTGGCAAGATTGTTTACGGATTCGTTAAAAGTGTTCTGTATCAGGTTCTGGCAGCGATCCAGTGGCCAGCCGAAATAGTGATCATGAACTTTGAGCGAGTTGACGTCTGTAATACGCACACCCTCTTGCGCTTTCCAGCGTAATAAATGGCCAGGGGGGAGGCGTCTGACATCCTGCCATGTAGTGCGGTTGCCGGTGGCGCTCATGGTCAAAAGCGTTCCGGCAATTCCCATGAGGTCAGGCTTGGGGGAAAATCTCGGGTGAGATAGAAAGGCGTTGGGGCTGGAGGAAAAGCAGAAACGATCATTATCCGCCCAGTAGTAGAGTGGCATCAGGCCGAGCTGGTCGGCAGCAAGATAGACCGCACCCTGTTCATCGACCATGCCCGCGACGTAATAGCCATTCTGCCGCCCCAACGCTTCAGGACCTAGATCAAGGCTCTGAGCCTCCAGCCATGTAGCGCTGTCAGTTTCGGGCTGGCCCAGGATGTCTCCCAGAACGAATACAGCACGCCCGGTAGTGCTCTGACAGGTTGAATAAGGCGATTGGGGTGCGCTGTCCAATGAAAGGGATAACCGGCCAAGGTGTGTGTCTGTATGCGTGAGCCAGGGCAGCGGCGGCGCAAGTTTGTGGGCGCCTGCCATGAACTGGCGGGCATGCGCCGCATCGGGATCAACTATGCCTGCGAGAAGCGTCACTTGATTCCCTTCATGAATAACAGGGCCCAGTTCATTTGGCAGACGCCGTTGACAATTTGAAAGCCGAGGTGCCTCTCAATTCCCTTCAGAACATCTTCGGGTTTCGCAAGATCCAGGCCGAAGAGGAGGGTAACGTAACGGCACATGTCCTCAACATTCTGGAAGTTCCAATGATAACTTTTCAGGTAATGATCAACTACTCTAAACCCGGTTGACTCGAGCTCTGTCGGGGCGTCCGAGTCGAAGAAATTGCCTTGGTGCCCCATCGAATTAAATTGGTCGACGAACCCATTCAGGAATTCTGCAACTTGATTATTGGTTGTTACATCCGCCACGCAGCAAGATCCGCCGGATTTCAATATGCGATAGGTTTCCCGGAAAAAGGCGGGGCGATCGGGCAGGTGATGCAGTCCGGCCAGGCTGATGACGCAATCTGCCGAGGCGTCCGGCAGATCGATATTGTCGAGTTCGGTAAGAATGGCATGGCATTTGCCGTTTGCCTTGCAATGTTGATGGAAGGCCTTTGATGTTTCCAGTGCAATGACTTCGAAAGTCTCGCATGGCAGATAGCGCTGCAAATATCCGCCGCCGGATGGTGCATCACAAACTGTTTGCCCTTGCTGGAGGTCGGCCAGTCTGATGATATTGAAAAACTCCTCGTCACGGGCTTCCGGGTATTCGGCCATGGCCTGGTGATAGGAATTGCCACGCAGATTGAAGATGGTCTGGTAGTCAGTATTCTGTGGCATTGCCGGGCGAGTTTTAGGGCGATGTGTGTCGTCATGCATTGCTGTCACCCTCCAAAAATGTGTAGCAGTGATGTCTGGGCAGCCCCTTCATTCGAGCTTGGAGAATCCTTGCTAGGTAAATTGTGGTGCTACGCGATCTTCAATACATCCGTGATGGCGTTGGCGGGCTATCAGGGCACGGCATAACTTTTTCCGTCTATGAAAAACTCAGTCGGCAGATTGACTGTTTTCCATTGATTGTTCAGATTCTCCATTCGCTTGGCTTTCACAGTGAACGTTTTCAGTGACTCACCGTTAAAAAGGAAACGCCAGTTTTTATCCAAAAATGCCAGTCGAACAGAGTAGGTGCCCGCAACGAGGGGAAAGCTGGGCACGATGTATTCGATTTCATGTGCGCCTTGGCTAAAAGCCGCGTTTGGCAATACTTCGCGTGTGCTGGCGGAGCTGATGTAAATGAAATCGGTGCGGTGGGTACCTGCAACAATTTCGATTCCTTCAAGCTTGTGTTGCAAAGTGAATCTGATTCTGATGCGTAGTTTTCCACCGGATTCAATTTCGTCCACCGTGTTGCCAAGGTCATCTAGGATTTCGATGGAATCTATCGTGACCTCACCGGAGCCGGAGATCCTGGCCACGGCAGCATGCTGCGCCTGAGCCTGGATTTTGGAATTGCTTTGCTGATAAAACAGTTCACAGACCTCGGACACTGGTCCATCGGCTATGGCCTTGCCGTGATCCATCAGGATGACCCGGCTGCAGATGCGTTCTACTTGCCGGATATTGTGACTGACTAACAATACGGTTCTACCCTGCCGCTTTATCATGTCCTCCATCCGATCGAAGCATTTTCTCTGAAATGCCAGGTCGCCCACTGCCAGCACTTCGTCCACGATCAGTATTTCAGCCTCGATGCTGGTCGCCACGGCAAACGCCAGCTTGACCTGCATACCCGAGCTGTAGCGCTTGACCGGAGTATCGATGAACTCCGTCATCTCGGAAAAGTCTACGATTTCGTCGAACTTCTTGTCGATTTCCTGGCGCGGCATGCCGAGGATGGCGGCGTTGAGGTAGACGTTTTCCCTCCCGGTGAAATCGGGCACGAATCCGGCGCCGACTTCGATCAGCGGGGCGATGCGGCCATGGATTTCGACGGATCCGATTGTGGGTGTGCTGATCTTCGCCAGCATCTTGAGCAGGGTGGATTTACCGGCGCCGTTGTGGCCGATGATGCCGACCACCTCGCCGGGTTCGATGGAAAAACTCACGTCATCG
>JBBQNU010000126.1:0-9308 GCA_038330285.1 Hyphomicrobiales bacterium
TTTCACATGTCGCGGGCTTTCAGCGTTGCCACGGGGCAGTCGATCCTGGCTTACATCCGGGGCCGCAGGCTTACGGAAGCGGCGCGGAAACTGGCCGGAGGCGCTCCCGATATTTTATCGGTGGCGCTGGAGGCCAGTTACAATTCCCACGAGGCGTTCACCCGTGCCTTCGGCCTGCAATTCGGCGTGACACCGGAAACTTTGCGTGCCCAAGGCACACTCGCAAACCTCGAACTTGTGGAGCCTAGTCCCATGTCTCAATCAGCCAAGAAAACGAAACTCGAAAACCCGCGCCTGGTGGAGGGCAAGCCCCTGCTGGTGGCGGGCCTCAGCCAGCGCTCTTCGGACAACAAGGGCATGCCGGCGCAATGGCAGCGCTTTGTGCCCTATCTCGGCAATATTCCGGGCCAAGTGGGGCGCAAGGCTTACGGCGTTCTCTATAATGGCGATGACAGCGGCAACATCGATTACATGTGCGGCGTGGAGGTGAAGGATTTTTCGGACCTGCCGGCGGGCTTTTCGAGCCTGCGCATCCCCGCGCAATATTACGCGGTGTTTCCGCACCGCGAGCATATCTCGACCATTCACAGTACCTGGATGGGGATTTTCAACGAGTGGATACCTGGGTCCGGCCATGAACTTGCCGATGGGCCGGAGTTTGAACTTTACGGGGAAGACTTCGACGGCGTGAAGGGCATCGGCGCGGTTGAAATCTGGGTGCCGATTAAAAGGTGAGGCTAATGGGCGGCGGCGGGCATGAGGTCCTTCGCCGTCCGGTTCTCGCGCAGCATGAACACCATCAGGCCTGCCAGAATCGCCGTGCCAAAGGCGAACCACCACATTTCGGTGTACCTTGCAAAGAGGTCGAAGAGGTAGCCGCCGAGGAAAGCGCCCAGCGCGCCGCCCAGGGCGTGGCCGCCTGAGATCAATCCCATGGCAAGGCCCATGATCTTCAGGCCCAAATGCGAGGCGACGAGGCTGGCGGTGGGCGGCACGGTGGAATAATCGAAGATGCCGTAGATGACGGCGAAGAGGAACATCATTTCGTAAGAGGTGCCGACATTCATCAGCACGATGAAGGAGAGCGAGCGCACGAGATAGATGGAGCCGAGCAACAGCGGGCGGTTCACCCGGTCCGTCAAATAGCCGGAGGCGAACATGGCGGCGAAGTTAATAGCAGCGGTGAGGCCATAAATGCCCGAGGCCGGCACGGGCGGGAAGCCGCAGTAGGCGGCATAGGGCAGGAAGTGGGTTTCGATGGCGCCCGTGGTGGTGATGCCGCAGATGAAGAAGCTCCAGTAGAGAATGTGGAAGGTGGGATTGGTGAGCAGGAATTTCAGGCGGGTCCACAGGGGCTCGTCGGAAATGGTTTCGGATTTCTGCGCCGCCGATTCTTCTTCCGTGGGTTTCAGCATGACCCAGATGACAAGGGCCATCAGGGCGCAAGCGGCCGCGGCGGCGATGATGCTCCAGCGCCAGGAGAAATAGCTGAGGCCGATGGCCAGCAGCGGCACGGTGATGAACTGCCCCGCCGTTGCGCCGGAATTGGCGATGCCGGTGGCGAGCCCGCGGTTTTCCTTGAAGAGCTTGGCAAGGGCGGTGGAGATCAAATGCATGTTGGCGGTGGCAAAGCCCACCCCGGCGATAAGGCCGTAACCAATGATGAAAATGGCGGCGACGGGCACCGCGGCAAAGGCCAGCAGCCCGGTTCCAACCAGCAGAAGGCCCGCCACCAGCATGATGCGGGCGCCGAAACGGTCCGCCAGGTTGCCGGCGACAGGCGAGAAAATCGCCACCATGATCAGCGCCACCGACTGACCGGAGCCGATAAAGGTTTTTGACCAGCCCAGGGTATTGGCCCATTCGTCGGTCATGACGGAAACGGACTGGCGGGCGGACATGACGATGGAAAGGGTGGCAAAACATAGCCACACGATGATCCAGGGGTTGATGCGGGATTTCGCGGTCATGGCTAATGTTGAGCATGGCCCGGGGGCTGTCGGCTAGTATAAAAATTGTACTGCCATCATTGCATGATTGGAACCACGTAGGAGGTCATGGCTTTCACCTTCTGGTTTTCCAGGCGGTAGGTGTTGTGAAATACCGCCTTGAACAGAACGCCGGTCTTCATTCTTGATTCAACGCGGCCTTCGACGGCTACATAATCGCCTTCGGCGATTTCGTTGACAATGGTTATCTTTGGCGCACCGGTAAACGCTTCATTGTGTATTTGCTTGCGGAATTCTTCCTTGCCGATGGCGGTGAAATAGCCCGCCACATCCCAGCGGACGTCGTCTGCCAAGCAAGAGAGAATGGCCTCCACATCGTCCGCCTCAAAACCCCGGTTGATCTTTCGGATGATTTCCTTGTTTGCAGCCGTCATGCCAGCACCTCCGCCACCTTGTCGAATTGCCAGCCTGTGCCGTGTTCGCGCGAGGCGAGGCCTTTGGTAAGTTCGGTGCCGTCATGCCAGGCGACATGCTCGGTGAAGATCATGGTGGTGTTTTTCCCAGCTGGCATGAATTCGACCACGGCCAGGGAGGTGGAATGATGCTTGCCGTCGATCATCAGGTCGTAGGAGTAGACGATGCGCTTGCCTTTCTCCACCGCATGATATTTCGCGTTGAAATGGGTGATCATGCCGGAGGGATGTTTGAACCTGAGGACTTCCGCGCCGCCGGTCTTGACTTCGATGACGCGTTCCAATGCATCACCGCCTTTTGGCCCGGTGAACCACTTTGCCTTAGTGGCGGGATCGCTGAAGGCCTTGAAAACTTTTTCCGTGGGATGATTGAAGTTGCGGTTGATGGTGAAGGATCCGGAAGTGGGGGAAGTTGTCGTCATGGCTTTTTCCTTTTCGGTGATGGTTCGTCGAGCACGGCCGCGAGGCGGTCAAAATGCTGTTCCCACTGGCGGCGGCGCTGGTTCAGCCAGCCCTCAAGGGTCTTGAGTGTTTCCGGCTTGATGCGGCAGGTGCGCACGCGGCCCTGTTTCTGTGTGGTGATAAGCTGGCAATTTTCCAGGAGCTGCACATGCTGGACAACGGCGGCGAGCGTCATGTCCAGCGGCGCTGCGATTTCACTGACGGACTTGGGGCCTATCCCCAATTGCTCGACAATGGCGCGCCGTGTGGGGTCGGCCAGGGCTTGGAAAATGTTGTCGAGGTCGGTTGAATGGTCAAGCATTTGCTTAATTAATAAAAAAACGACTCGATAGTCAAGCAAATACTTTAGTATTGCATTTGCAGTCTGGCGCAGCGCTCTAGCTTTTAGGTGGCAATTTCCCATATAAGGCGCGCATGACCGGAACTGCAGCACTTCCCTTTCGCAAGATGAACGGGCTCGGCAATGATTTTGTCGTGCTCGATGGGCGACTGCGCGCCGTTTCCATGGATGATGCACGGGCCAGGGCCATTGCCGACCGTCGGACAGGCATCGGCTGCGACCAGATCATTGTGCTGCAGAAGTCCGATGTGGCCGATGTGCGCATGCTGGTGTGGAACAGCGGCGGCGGGCAGGTCGAAAGCTGCGGCAATGCCTCGCGTTGCATTGCCGACATGCTGTTTGACGAGAATAAAACCACGTCAGCCACCATCGATACGCTGGGTGGATTTCTTGTGGCGCGCAAGGCGGGTGACAGGGTGGTGACTATCGACAATGGTGTGCCGCGCTTTGACTGGAAGGACATTCCGCTGTCCGAGCCTTTCCACGACACGCGGCATATTGAATTGCAGGTGGGGCCTATCAATGCGCCCCTCATTCATTCGCCATCGGTTGTGAATGTGGGCAACCCTCACTGCATTTTCTGGGTTGATGACCTGGATGTGGTTGATCTTTCCAAGGTTGGCCCCATGCTGGAGCATCATCACCTGTTTCCGGAGCGGGCGAATATTTTGCTGGCGCGGGTTGATGCGCGCGATCATGTGACGCTGAAGGTCTGGGAGCGCAGCGCCGGCCTCACCAAGGCTTGCGGCACGGCGGCCTGCGCTACGATGGCGGCGGGGGCGCGGATCAAGATTATTGACCGGAAGTGCCGGATCACCCTGCCCGGCGGCGACCTGATGATGGAATGGCGCGAGAGCGACGATCATGTGTTGATGACTGGGCCGGTGGCCTATGAATTTGACGGCGTGTTGCCGCAAGAGCTGGCCGCATGAGCGAAAGCGAATTCGTCACCTTTGGCTGCAGGCTCAATACCTACGAGTCGGAAGTGATGCGCGGCCACGCGGCGAAGGCCGGCCTGAAGGATGCCATTGTATTCAACACCTGTGCGGTAACAGCCGAGGCCACACGGCAGGCCCGGCAAGCCATCCGCAAGGCGCACAAGGACAGACCGGACGCAAAGATCATCGTCACGGGCTGTGCGGCCCAGACGACACCAGAGATGTTCGCCGCCATGCCGGAAGTTGCCATGGTGCTCGGCAATGAAGAAAAGCTGCAGCCGCAGAACTGGCTGCCCGGCGTCAATGACCGGGTGCGAGTGAGCGAGATCATGAGCCCGCGCAAGAATCATCTGCACATGATTGAGGGATTGAGCGAACGCACGCGGGCTTTCGTGCAGGTGCAGAACGGCTGCGATCATCGCTGCACCTTCTGCATCATTCCCTTTGGCCGCGGCAATTCACGCTCGGTTGAAATTGCGCAGGCGGTGGAGCAGGTGCGCCGGCTGGTGGCCAATGGCTATTCGGAAGTTGTCCTGTCGGGCGTTGATATTACTTCGTGGGGGGCTGATCTCGACGGCGCGCCGAAACTTGGCGCGCTGGTCAGCCGCATTTTGAAGAACGTTCCCGATCTCAAGCGCCTGCGCCTTTCCTCCATCGACTCGATCGAAACTGATCCGGAACTGATGGAGGTGATGGCGAGCGAGGCGCGTTTCATGCCGCATATCCATCTCTCGCTGCAATCGGGCGACAACATGATCCTGAAGCGCATGAAGCGCCGGCATGCCCGGGAAGATTCCATCGCCTTCTGCGCCGAGTTGAAGGTGCTCCGTCCCGACATGGTATTCGGGGCCGACATCATCGCGGGCTTTCCGACTGAAACGGATGCAATGTTCGAGAATTCGCTGAAGATCGTCGATGAGTGCGGCCTTACCTATTTGCATGTCTTTCCATTCTCGCCACGGCCTGAAACTCCGGCAGCGCGCATGCCTCAACTGGACAAGGTGGTGATCAAGGAGCGGGCCCAGCGCTTGCGCGCAAAGGGCGAAGAGCGATTGTTCCGCTTCCTCAACAGTTCCATCGGGGCCACGCAACACATATTGGTTGAGACCTTGAATTCAGGCCGCAATGAGCAATTCGCCCAGGTAAAATTTGCGCAAAGCCTTTCCCCCGGCGCCATCGTCAAGGCCCGTGTCACGGGCGCCGGTAGCACCTATCTCGAAGCAAGGCTTGCCGCATGAGCGGGTTCTTCAAGAAGCTTTTCAACCGGATTGTTGGCAAGATAGAGGAAGCGCCACTGCCTCCACCCGTTGTGGAACAGCTCGAAGCGCCTGCGCCGGTTATTGTTGACGTTGTTCCGGAGCCGGTAGAGCCCACGCTACGGGCCGAGGTAAAACCAGAACCCAAGGCAAAGGCCGCACCTGAGCCGAAAAAAGCGGAACCCAAGCCCAAGGCAAAACCGGAGCCGAAAAAGGTTGAGGCTAAGAAGCCTGAGCCGAAGAAGGCTGAGCCTAAAAAAGCTGAGGTCAAAAAGATTGAGGCGGTAAAGCCGCAACCAAAAAAAGTTGAAGCCAAGAAACCCGAACCGGTAAAGCCGGAACCGAAAAAGCCGGAACCGAAGAAGGTTGAGGCCAAGAAACCTGAGCCGGTAAAGCCTGAGCCCAAAAAGGTTGAAGCGAAGAAACTGGAGCCAATCAAGCCGGAACCTAAAAAAATTGCTCCGCCTCCGCAGCCTGCCCAGCAAAAAAAGATTGAAGTCGAAGTCCCCGCTCCGAAGATCGAAGTTGCTGCGCCGCCGCCGGTTGTTGAAGACGCTCCCGCGCCTGTCCCGGTCATAATTCCTGTTGAGCCGGAGCCTGTTCAAGCGAGGGGCTGGCTGTCGCGGCTCACGCAAGGCCTGTCCAAGTCTTCCAAATCGATCACCACTTCGATCACCTCGATCTTCACCAAGCGCAAACTGGATTCGACAACGCTTGAAGAACTGGAAGATGTGCTGATCCAGGCCGACCTTGGCATTACGGTTTCGGAGCGCATCATCAAGGCCGTGTCCGCCGGGCGCTATGACAAGGAAATCGAGCCGGAGGAAGTGAAACGCATTCTGGCTGAAGAAGTGGCCAAGGTACTGAAGCCGGTTGAAGTGCCATTCAATTTCGGCAGTGAGAAGCCTTTCGTCGTTCTGGTGGTGGGGGTCAACGGGGCCGGCAAGACCACGACCATCGGCAAGCTTGGGTCCATCGCCACGGGCGAAGGCTTCAAGGTAATGTTCGCCGCCTGCGACACCTTTAGGGCGGCGGCCATCGAGCAACTCACTATCTGGGGCGAGCGCATCGGGGCCAAGACACTGTCGCGGACCACGGGCTCTGATTCGTCGGGGCTGGCCTATGATGCGATGCAAACCGCGCGGGAAGACGGCACCGATATCCTGTTCATCGATACGGCCGGGCGCCTGCAGAACAAGGCCTATCTCATGGACGAGCTCGACAAGATCGTGCGGGTGGTCAAGAAGCAGGATGAAACGGCGCCCCATGCGGTGCTGCTGATTCTCGATGCCACAACGGGGCAGAATGCCATTTCTCAGGCCGAGATATTCACCAAGGTGGCGGGCGTCACCGGTCTCATCATGACCAAGCTTGATGGCACGGCGCGGGGTGGTATCCTGGTGGCGATCGCCGAGAAATTCGCCCTTCCCATCCACGCCATTGGCGTCGGGGAAACCATCGATGACCTTCAACCTTTCGACGCGGACGCTTTTGCCCGCGCCATTTCAGGAATAGCCGAACCATGAAACCACTTCCCAAATTCCTCATTGAGATGGGCCCGCTGCTTGCCTTCTTTATCGGCAACTGGAAGGGCGGGGTGTTCTGGGGCACGGGCATTTTCATGGCGGCGACCGCCGTGGCGCTTGCCGCTTCGTGGATCCTCACGAAAAAAATTGCCAAGGTTCCGCTGTTCAGCGCCATCTTTGTCGGCATTTTCGGCGGGCTCACAATCTGGATGCATGACGATACCTTCATCAAGGTGAAGGTGACTCTGATCAACGTGTTCTTCGGCGCACTGCTTTTGGGCGGGCTTTTTTACGGAAAACTGTTCATAAAATATGTCTTGGGCGAAGCGGTCAATCTTGCGGACGAAGCGTGGCGTGTTCTGACCCTGCGCTGGGGGACTTTCTTCCTGGTGGTGGCGGTTCTCAATGAACTGATCTGGCGGAATGTCAGCACCGATACGTGGGTCAACTTCAAGGTGTTCGGTCTGCTCGGCCTGACCCTGGTATTCGCACTTGCGAACGCACCCTATATGGCCAAGCACATGATCGAGGATGAGGCCTCGAAGCCGGATGTGCCGCCTGCTTGAGCAGGCGAATTCAAGAAGTCAAGAGTTGTAATCCGTGCCCGGATGATTTTAGGTATTTTGCAGGGCGGCGGGCGCGTGCTTTTTTGCTTGCCGCTTCGGAATTGAAACGCTAGGACTCACCGGCTTTCTGAGTATAAGGCGCGGTCATCATTGCAGGGGCAGGGAAATGACGCGACGAGCGGAGAGCAATGGGGCAAGCAACACGGCAGGGGATCAAAATCCGTTTGATCCACCGGCGCAGGAGTAGGGGCCAATGAGCGGCAACAGGGACGTCAAGCAACTGTCGCGATCACTATCGCATTTGCTGAAGCGGGCGGTGCAGTACTCCATCCATATTTATATGAGCGAGACGGGAAAGACCGGGCTGACACATCGTCAGTTCACGGTGTTGTTGGCGGCCGACGCCCATGAGGGCCGCAGCCAGACGGAACTTGTGAAGATGACCGGCATCGACCGTTCGACACTGGCCGATCTTGTGGCCCGCCTCATGGCGCAGGGCTATGTGCAGCGCCGCCGCACCAAGGATGATGCGCGCACCAACGCCATCAGGCTCACGCCCATCGGCAAGAAAATGCTGAAGCAGGCGCAGTCGGGAGCCGAGGAAGTCGACCGCCAGCTCCTGGCCATCCTGCCTGCCTCGGACCGCAAGACGCTTCTGGAATGCCTCACAGGCCTTGCCGCCGAAATGGACAAGGTGGAAGACAAGGAACCGGAAAAACCGGTGCGGAAAATCCGGCCGCGCAAGGGCCGTTGATCAAGGAAGAGGCTGCTTCGCCTTTTCAATTTCGCTGGTGAAGCCCCCATTCATCATTTCCGCCGACAGCGGGCCGATCCATTTGAAGCGGATGATGCCCTTGCCATCGACGATGAAGGTTTCGGGCACGCCGGTCACGCCCAGATCGATGGCCGTGCGCCCGGTCTCGTCGGCGGCGACCTTCGTGTAGGGATTGCCGAAGCGACCGAGCCAGGCGCGGCTGTCGGCGGGCTTGTCCTTCCAAGCGAGGCCATAGATCGGCACGCCTTGCGTGGCGATGCGGGTGAGCACCGGATGTTCCTGCGGGCAGGCGGCGCACCAACTGGCAAAGACGTTGAGCAGCATCGGTTCACCGGTGATGGCGGCGCTGGCAAAGCCCGGACCGCCGTCGGCCTCGATGCCGGGCAGCGCGAATTCGGGCAAGTGCCGGTCGATCAGTTGCGACGGCAGTTCCTTGGGGTCCTTGGTCAACCCGAAGGCGAAAAAGCCGACGAGCGCCATGAAGGCGATGACCGGCAGGATGAAGACCAGCCGCTTCATGCTATTCCGCCGGAACCATGGCAGGCGACAGGCGCGGCACGGCGCGCGCCGGCGCGCCGATACGGAAACGTCGATCGGCGAGGCTGGCGGCGCCGCCCATCGCCATCATCAGGCCGCCGAACCAGATCCAGCCGACCATCGGGTGGTGATAGATGCGCACGACAATGCCATTGCCTTTGGCGTCACGCTGTTCGTCACCGATGGCGATATAGGCGTTGCCGAAGATCGAGGTGCCGATGCCAGCCTCGGTGGTCTGGCTGCGGCTGATCGGGAAAAAGCGCCGCTCGCTTGAAAGCTCGCGAACGCCGCGGCCCTCATCGACGCTGAAGCGGGCCTGTACCGCCTGGTAATTCGGCCCCTGCACCGGACTGACCCCGGTGAGTGCCACGGTCATGCCGCCGAGCGTCGTGGTGTCACCGGGCCGCATGACGAGGATTTTGGACGTGGCATAGCCGCTCATCATCGCGATGCCGGCGGTGGTGACGCCAAGCCCCGCATGCGCCA
>JBBQNU010000127.1:0-9258 GCA_038330285.1 Hyphomicrobiales bacterium
AATGAAATGTCATCATTGGCCTGCAATGCGCCAAACCGCTTGGTGAAACCGTTCTCCGGCTGTTGTATTGCCCATGCCCGTCAGGAGGATTTGGGTTCGTTGTCGTCAATGGCAACCGCGAAGGCGCCCGACTTAATATCAGTTTCCTTGGCGGCAACCTTGGCCTTCACGTCATCGGGAATCTTGGCCTCAAATGTGCCATAGGGTGCCAGGCTCGAGCCGCCAGCCTTCATGAAGGAATATTGGCCGTAGTCATCGGCCTTGAAGGCGCCTGCCTTGAGCGCTGCAATGGCCGCATCAAGGGTGGGCTCAAAATGCCAAAGGGCGGACGCCACCACCGTGTCCGGATAATCGGCTTGCGTGTCGATCACGTTGCCAACCGCCAGAATGCCTTTTTCCTTTGCGGCATCAGAAACGCCAAACCGCTCCGCATACAAAAGATCAGCGCCGGCATCGATTTGGGCAAGGGCTGTTTCCTTGGCCTTTGGCGGATCAAACCAGGAGCCGATGAAGGCCACCAGGAACGTGGCATCAGCGCGGGTTTCGCGCACCCCTGCCATAAAGGCATTCATCAGGCGGTTCACTTCCGGGATGGGATAGCCGCCAACCATGCCGATTTTTCCGGTCTTTGTCATGGCGCCTGCCACGATCCCGCTGAGATAGGAAGCATCTTGGATATAGTTATCAAACACCGCGAAATTCGGCGCCGCCGCCGCATCGGGCTTGAAGCTTGAACCGATGAGGAAGGCGCGGTCCGGATAATCCTTGGCAACGGCGCGCGCTGCATCCTCAACGGCGAAGGCCTCGCCAACGATGAGCTGGTTTCCGGCTTCGCAGTATTCGCGCATGACGCGCTCATAATCCGTGTTGGAGACTTTTTCCGAGAAAACGTATTCGATGTCGCCGCGGTCCTTGGCGATAGTTGCGGCCTTGTGAATGCGGCTCACCCACTGCTGTTCGACCGGCACTGTATAAATGGCCGCCGTCTTGATGGGGCCCGCAGCATTGGCGAGCCGGGGGAACATGCCGGCCAGGGGCAATGCGGCCCCGGCGGCGGTGAATTTCAGGATGTTGCGTCTGTTCACGCGGAAAATGTTAGTCATGGTCTGGCTCCCTCCAAGGGCCTTATGCCCCGTTAACGGGATACTACACTTGCGGAAATTCTTGTCCAGAAGGTCAAACTAGATGTGAGCTCATAACGGGCATGGTTAGATCATGCACGCTTGTCTGCTTCCGAGGCGAAAGCGGTCATGATCGGCTATCGTTGCGATGTCGGTGAAGGGTCAATATCGGCGATCACGGCTTGTTCAGCAATCCTAGGTGCTCTACGTCACCGCTGCCCACTGCTTAACCAACGGAACCGAGCGCAGCAGTTGCGGCGGTGCAACAATCGCATGGCCGAGTCGTGCCGCCGCCCGCCATGCCCAGCGCGGATCGGCAAGAAAGGCTCTTCCCAGCGCCACAATTTCGGCCTTCTCTGAAGCGATTATGTCGTTGGCCTGGTGCGGATCATCGATCAATCCCACGGCGCGGGTGGCGATATTTGCGCCATTCCTTATGGCTGTCGCCAGATGCACCTGATAGCCGGGACCACCCGGCATCTTTTGCAATGGCGAATTGCCGCCGCTCGAGCAGCAGATGTAACTTGCGCCTGCAAGTTTGTAGGCCTTGGCCACCAAAATCGCCTCATCTACATCGAAGCCGCCGGGGACCCAGTCAGTGACCGAAAGCCGCGCACCCAACATCAGCTTGGGAGCGACCTCGCGGACCCGCCGTGCAACGGCGAGTGGAAAGCGCATGCGGTTCTCAAGTGATCCGCCCCATTGGTCAGATCGGTGGTTTGACAGGGGCGAAAGGAATTGATGCAATAGATAACCGTGGGCTGAGTGTAGTTCGATAAAATCGAAACCCACTCTAGCTGCGCGTTCTGCAGCCTTGCCAAAGTTCTCGACCAGCGTTGCAATGCCAGCCTCGTCAACGGCCTGCGGAACAGGGTGACCCTCGGCATAGGGCACAGCCGAGGCGGATACGACAGGCCAGGCGTCCTCGCTCGCGCTAAGTGGTTTCCCGCCTTCCCACGGCCGCTGGCAGGACGCCTTGCGGCCGGCATGCGCCAGTTGGACGCCAAACTTGGTCACCGGAGTCGCCACGCGCCTGGCGGCGTCTAGAGCACGCTTTGCCGCTGCGGCGTTGGCTTCGGAATAAAGACCAAGGCAGCCGTGGCTGATGCGGCCACGGCGTTCGACGTCTGTCATCTCGACAGTCACCATGCCTGCCCCTGACATGGCCAAATTCATCCAATGCTGAATGTGCCAATCGCTGGCACAGCCATCATCGGCCGAATACTGGCACATGGGCGCGACTGCTATACGATTTTGCAGATCGAGAGCGCCGAGTTGGATCGGTGAGAAGAGATGGTCGGACATTGACCGAATTCCTTGCTGTGTGAGTTTGGGTGAAACTGCATAAGGGGTATTGCAGCATTGGGGCAAGCCCGCTTTCATCAGCCCAAATTCCGTATTGGATCAATCGCGTCGATTTTGCCGCTTTGGTCTTATACCCGGTAATTGGGCCATTCTAGATATGGCGGTTTGCCGTTGAAGGCGTCCGCCCGGAAGTGATTCCAGCTCCCAAAATGGAGCGACGAATCATGCGCCAACTCCATGCAATATTCACTTGCTGTCGTAAGCCACCACTTCGATCTCCACCTTGCAGTCTACCATCATGTCGGCCCGCACGCATGATCGCGCCGGAAGTGCAGCGCCGAAATACTCGAGATAGACTTTGTTGAAGGGCCAGAAATCGCGCGTGTCCGCGAGCCACACGGTCGCCTTCACCACATGCTCGAGGCCCAGGCCCAGCTCCTTCAGGATGGCCTTGACGTTCTCGATGGTCTGCCGCGTCTGCGTGGCGATGTTGCCGTCAACGATTTCGCCGTCCGTCCCCATCGGCACCTGCCCTGAGACAAAGATGAAATCGCCGGCCCGCACCGCCTTGGTAAAGGGAAGACTGCGACCGCCGGGACCAGTAGGTGCCGCACCAAATCGTTCAATCGTCATAATTACTCCTGTTCACACGTTGGCGCGCTTAAGAAAGTCCTTGAGCCGCGCATTCTTGGGATTACTGAAAAGCTTGGCTGAAGGCCCTTGCTCAGCGATGAGGCCGCCATCCATGAAAATGGTGCGGTGGGCCACGTCCCGGGCAAAGCGCATTTCATGGGTGACAATCAGCATGGTTGTGCCCTCCTTCGCTAGCAACTTGATGGTGTTGAGCACTTCGCCAACCAGTTCCGGATCAAGCGCTGAAGTGATTTCATCGAGCAAGACAAGCTTGGGATCCATCGCAAGAGCCCTGGCAATAGCAACCCGCTGCTGCTGCCCCCCTGAGAGTTGGCTAGGCAGATGCGACGCGCGGTCATCGAGGCCGACACGCTCCAACCAGTTCATGGCAAGCTGCTGGGCTTCGCGCTTGGCCATGTGACGGACCTTCGTTAAACCCAGCATGACATTGCCAAGGGCAGTGAGATGGGGAAATAGGTTGAAGCTTTGGAACACCATACCGGTCATGGCCCGCTGGCGCGCCAGCTCGCGCTCGCCAAGACGGCGACGGGCGCTGTCCACACCTGTGTAGCCGATGGCCACGCCGTCGAGCACGATTTCCCCGCCGTTGAAATCCTCCAGCAGGTTGACGCAGCGCAGCAGTGTAGTTTTTCCGGAACCGCTAGCGCCTATGATCGACACCACCTCGCCCTTGTTCACCTCAAGGTCAACGCCTTTCAGGATCTCGACAGATCCAAAGTTCTTGGTCAGGCCACGAATGGCGAGAAGTGTCATGCGGCCCTCACTGGAGTGCGAAGCGCCGCACGGCGAATTTGCCAAGGCGTTCGATCACGAAATTGACGAGAAAATAGAGAAGGCCACAGAGGCCATAGAATTCCAGGGTCATGAAATTGCGACCTACAATTTCCTGAGTGCGGAGCAGCAGTTCGCTCGTGCCGATGACCGAGAGGAGTGTGGAAGCCTTGACTAGTTCCGCTCCCGTGTTGACCCACACCGGCATGATCTGCCGCATGGCCTGCGGGATGAGAACATAGATGAGGATTTTTGGGAACGTCAGCCCGATAGCACGGCCCGCATCGATTTGCGTTTGCGGAATGGACTGCAAGGCACCGCGGATGATTTCGCCCATATGCGCGGCGCAGAAAATGGAGAGGGCTAAGAGCCCGGATTCAACGGCTGTCAGATTGATGCCGGCGAAGGTCAGGAGATAGAAGGACGCCAGGATCAGCACGAGCACCGGAATGCCCCGGATGCAATCAACAGCCGCACGGATCGGCAAGCGCAGTGGCCATTTACCATAAGTGAGGCTAATGCCGGCAAGGAGGCCCATGATGCTGCCCAGCAGGATGGAAGCCGCTGATATTTCAACCGTCAGCAGCAAGCCCTGCGCCAGCGCCCAGCGGGCGATCCACAGTTCGTGAAGGAAGTGTTCCATCGCGCCCACCTCAAAACTTCGGGAAGCGGCGTTCGAGCTGCCGCAGTCCCGCGGCAATCAGCAGGCAGGTTGCAAGATAGAGCACGCTGGCCGTGGCCCAGGCCTCGGCCACGCGGAAAGTCTCGGTGTTGAGCTTGCGCGCCTGATAGGTCAGTTCCGGAATCGCGATCACTGCGGCAATCGACGTATCCTTGAATAGGGAAATGAATGTCGTGCCCAGCGCCGGAAGGCAGTTGCGCCACATGATGGGCGAGATCACGTAAAGCGCCAATTGGAATCCGGTAAGACCAATGGCGCGGCCCGCATCGATTACGCCGCGCGGAACACCAGCCAGCCCTGCGCGGAACACTTCCGTCAGGTAGGCTCCGGCATACATCGCCAGTGAAAAAACAAAGCTCTCATGCTTGCCCAGCCGGATTCCGATCTGCGGCAGGGCGAAATAAACAAACAGGATGATGACAAGCAGCGGCGTGTTGCGGATCGCCGAAACATAAATGCCGACAAGGCGTGACGGCAACTGCGCCTTCGACATAGAGGCAAAGGCGCAGGCAATGCCTATGAGCGTTCCGATAAAAATCGCGGCGAGCGCAAGAGCCAGGCCCAATGCCAACCCGTAAAGGAAGTGATCGAAGTTGGCTTCGATCACTCCAAACTGGAAGGAGTATCCCATGGCGCCTGCCGCTTGCGGTTAACGCAGTTCGGCCGGGAAACCGACTTGGGGTTCAGGCGGCTTCACGCCAAACCAATGCTCAAATGACTTTGAGAAGGTTGCGAACTCGACACCTGTCATGCCCTCGCGGAATGCAATATTGACAAAATTCAGCCAATCCTGTTCCCCGCGTTTGACAGCGCATGAATAGGTTTGCGGATTCCAGCCATAGCCGCCGTCGACATATTTGCCCGGGTTTTGTATCATGAACCATTGCAGCGATGACATGTCTGTTGCCGCCGCATCCGACCGGCCCGAATTCAAGGCCTGATACATCAGATCGAAGCTCTCATACTGGTCAACCTTTGCTTCCGGCAAGGCAAGGTGCACCATTTCTTCGGCATATACGTTTTGCAGAACTGAAACCGTAACGGCAGCGCCCGCTGCCTTCATTTCATCGCGAGATTTGTATTTTCCGCCTGCGGTCATCATTAAACCGACGCCCTCGCGATAGTAGGGGATGGTGAAGTTCACTTGCTGAGCGCGTTCCGCTGTCACGGTCATGCCCTGGCATGTGATATCAACTTTGTCGGTTACGAGATTGGGGATGCGTGCATCCGACGCCTGATTTACAAATTCAATTTTTGTTTCATCACCAAATAAACCTTTGGCTAGGATCTTGGCCATATCTACGTCGTAGCCTACCATTTCGCTGTTTTCGTCGCGGAAATGCCACGGCGGATTGGTAAGGCCAGTCCCAACGATGAGCTTGCCGCGCGCCAGGATATCCTCAAGCTTGCCCGCAAGTGCCGCGTTGCTGAAACCTGATGCCAGTGTTGCGGCACACAGGCCTGCTAGAAACGTAAATTTCCGTCTGTTCATGACACCCTCCCAGGTGAATTGTGTTGTTTCATTTTGTCCTTTATAGTGGACATCGCTCCTTTATAAAGGACAATTGAACGCTATACGAGACTCGAAAAGCATTCAAGTGCTACCCGCAAGGAAATGAAGAGGAGTTCATGGACGCGATCATAAACAGGCCTGGCAGCAAGCGGGCGCGGGAAAGGCAGAATGGCATTGATCGAGTGATCGAAATTCTCGATGCTCTTTTGCGAACCCACACGCCGACCAAGATTGGCGATCTCGCCAAGCAGATCGGCGCGCCGCGCTCAACACTCTATTCCATTACCAACCGTTTGATCGACGCGGGCATTCTTGAAGCGGTTGGCGACGAGGGCACGGTTTATTTTGGGCAGGCGGCCCATCTCTATGGTCGCGCCTATGCCGATGCCAATCCGCTGCACCGGCGCTGCCGCGAGGCGCTTGACCGGCTTGCCATGCAGACCAACGCCACGGCGCAACTCTGCGCGCTCCGCGGTAACAAATATGTAGTTGTCGATACCCGCGACGGTTCCGGCGTGTTCCGAATTACGACAGATATCGGCGTCGAGGTTCCCATCCCTTGGACCGCCTCGGGCCGCCTGCTGCTCGATCACTTGTCGGCGGCTGAAATTCTCGACTTCATTCCCGAAGAAGATTTCAAGTTGCCCGATGGCCGCGTGGTTGAAGCGAACACCTTCGTGGCTGATATTGCGAAGGCCCGCGCCGAAGGCGGTTGCATAACCAATGGCCTCTCCGACCGTTTCACGTGCTGCCTCGCCGCACCCATCCGCGACCGGCGGGGCATTGCCGTGGCAACGCTGTGTTTCATCGTGCCGATAGACTCGGCCCCGGAGCTCAAACGTCAATTACTGGACAGGCTTATTGAATCGGCTCAGGAGCTTTCAGACCGACCGGTTTCCTCCCAATGACCATACTTGCAGAGATAATAAAACGTATGCTTCAGTCAATAGGCGACCAAAGTTCCAATACGGAAGTCACGAAGCATGCGTTATAAATTCTGTGACTATTATTGGCCCGCCATAAAGCCGATGCTTGCGAACAAGCAGCATCCGGTGGCGGATGTGAACGACCGGTGAGTCGTTAGCGGCGTCTGTGAGTGTTTCTGCGGTCAGGTGCCACTTGGTGTCAAGCGGAAGTGCTGAGGACTTCCTGCGAACCGCTTTAGCCGGTTGAGGGGGGGGCATTGGCCACCACCGCACATCAAGGGAGCGATGGAATGTCTGATAGGACAAGCGAAGTCCTAGAAAAATTCCTCGTAGACTATAGGGATGCCTGCTGGCGCCTGGATCATTGGGACCAGTCCTCCTTGGTTCGTCGTTGAACACGCAGAGGCGAATCGCTCTTGATTTAAGCACTCAACCGTCAAAGCTCGATACCATCGAATTTCATTTTTTCGATTGCATCCCTCATTGCTGCCAAGGAAACATCATGCACGTATACCGAACCAGCGGACGAATCCGCATGGCCTGTAAGGTTATCTCGAATGTCCTTCGAAACGCCCGCCTGTGCTAGTCCCGTCTTGAAGGTGTGGCGGAAAGCGTAAAAATCTTTTCGCTTGTCTGTGATTTTTACCTTGTCCCGGTAGGTCTGATTGAAACGCTTTGGCAGAAACTTGGGGAAGTGATGATTCAAGATCGCCTTTTTGCCGGTAAGCCTAGACTTAATCTCTGCCCGTTCTAGGGCTTTCATGCCGTCGTCATACCATTTGGGAAAGAGGTGGGTTGCGCCTGACCTCTTTAAAGCAGCGACATGATCCGTGAAGCCTAGGCGCACAAGCTCACTGTGAATGGGGATAGAGCGTTGTGAATTAGTATTCTTGGTTTGCTCCTGAATTCGCATTATCAGGATTTCGCGTTCATGTCGGATGCTATCGAGCTTCACCTGGGCGAGTTCGCTTGGACGTGTTCCACAATAGAGGCTGACCAGATATGCCCATTGGGTTTCACCCCAAGGCTTCACGCGATCAAAGAGGGGTTTCGAAAAAATCTTGGCGAGGTCGCTCGGGTCAAAGTTTACTCTTGGTGGGGCCCCCTTGTCGATTTGGTAGCTCACCTTGACACCGTTGGCGGGACTGTCTGGAATCAGATCATTCTGAACGCACCAATTTAGAAATGCGCGAAGGGCGCTCAACCATTTATCATTCACGGTGCGCGGTGCTAGAACTGGATAGGGCACTTTCCGTTTCTTGTTCGCTATGATCGCGTCTGGCAATTTGGTATCGGGGAAGCGCTTCACATAATTAGCGGGAAGCTCAAGCAACGCGGCCTTATAGGTTAGCACGTTCCGGCGAGTGATCGTGTATAGCGGCGTCGGTTCTCCAAGATGCTCTTCAAACATGCGAACGGAGACTTCATGCTCATTTTCATTGCCACCGCTTATGTTACGCTCTTTGAAAAAAGCGGGTAACAGTTCTGAGAGCGGTTTGATGCTCTCAGGGCCAAGGATGCGCCGTGCGAGTGGGTCACTCGGTTCTAATTCCGGTTCGGTTAGGAGCTTATGGTTCGGTTTTCCAGTTAAGTCGCCTCGATTGCGTTCAGCTTGGCGCTCAATAATTTCGGTTTGAACACCCGCCAATACCCGTGCCAGTTTACGCCATTCGGGGGAGCCAACGTCCGCGTTGAAGTGACCACTCGCCGACAGTTTATCAAAAATGGGGCATAGCATGGCTTCAATCGTATTGTCGTCTGCCAGTCCAGCCACAATGCTGTTGAGGGATTCAATCCAGTCTTTCGAGCTGTGCTTAATAAATACATTGTTGGCGCGGACTCGAACGTTGCCAGCGTCGCGGTCTTGACCGTCGGAAAAAAGCTCTGATTCATAATAGGTGCGTGCAATCTGGTGTTCACTTAAGATTTGCCCATAGCGCGGTTTTGCTGGCTCCGCCTTTGCTACGGCCTGCAATCTGGCAGCGTCCAACGTCGAAAGCATTTTTGCAATTACGCCGGGTAGCTTGCGAAGTGCTGTCCGTTTATCAGGCCCTAGCTTTTCGAGAAGTTCCCTTTTCCCGACAATAGGTTTAAGTTTTACGGGAACAGCCAGTCGTGCATAGAAGCGGCCATCACGTTCTAAGAGGTTCTTTGTCTTGCTAGCCACGCCCATCTATCCTTGCTAATTTTGTATATAATATTGTAGCAGAATAATGGGAAATACTCTAGATAAATCAATAAAATATCTATTATTTATGGGGAAAATTGTTTGTCGGAAAAGGCTCC
>JBBQNU010000128.1:0-9125 GCA_038330285.1 Hyphomicrobiales bacterium
GCGAAAGCCGAAATGTCCAAGCCCAACCTGCTCTATTACTTCCGCCGCAAGGAAGACATCTATGTGGCGCTCCTCGAGCATACGCTGAGCGACTGGCTGGAACCTCTGCGCGAGCTCAATCCGGCGGGCGATCCCTTGACCGAACTTGCGCGCTACATCTCCGCCAAGATGCAAATGTCCGAGGCAAACCCCAAGGCCTCAAGGCTGTTTGCCAATGAAGTTCTCCATGGGGCGCCCATGATCGAGAAATTTCTCAAGGGCCCGTTACGGCAACTGGTTGCCGAAAAATCCCAGGTCATCCAGTCCTGGATCGCGGCGGGAAAGATTGCCCCCATCGATCCCTACCATTTAATATTCGCCATCTGGGCGGTGACCCAGCACTACGCCGATTTTTCCGTGCAGGTTGATGCGGTTCTGGGCCGTCGCGAGGATTCAAAAGCCGCGCAAAAAGCCGTGCTGGAAATTCTGCTGCGCGGGCTTAGGGTCAAACAATCTTGACCGCTTTCGGATCCCAGTCCTTAGGGACCGGATATTGCGGGTTCATCTCCTCCAGCGCCTCGCGCACAATCCGCGCGATGGCCGCGTTGCGCGCCCAGTTGCGGTCCGCTGGAATAATGTGCCACGGCGCATGCTCCATCGAGCAGCGTGAAATCGCGGTTTCATAGGCCGCCATGTAGTCCGCCCACTTGGCCCGCGTGGCGAGATCGCTCGCCTTGAATTTCCACTGCTTGGATGGGTCATCAACCCGCTCCTGCAAGCGCACCGCCTGCTCCTCCTTCGAAACATGCAGCATGAATTTCAGAATGCGTGTGCCGGAATTAGCGACCAGTTTTTCAAAGGCGTTGATTTCATCATAGCGCCGCTCGATCGCATCGGCGGCCGCAAGTTTTTCGACCTTCACAACCAGCACGTCTTCATAGTGAGAGCGGTTGAATATGCCGATATGACCTTTCGCCGGGCACGCTTGATGCACCCGCCACAGAAAGTCATGGGCCCGCTCAACCTCGGAAGGAACGCCAAACGGCTTCACCGTCACCCCTAAGGGTCCACACGGATTGAACACGGCGCGCACCGTGCCATCCTTGCCGGAACAATCAATGCCCTGCAGCACGACCAGCAGGGCCCGCTTGCCCTCGGCGAAAAGCCGGTCCTGCAACCCGTCAATTGCCGCCGCATCCTTGAGCAATTGCTCCTTGGCTTTGTCCTTGTCATCAAAGGCGCTGTCATCGCGCGGGTCATGCGCGGCCAGGGAAAATGGCTTCCCCTTTGCAGGAATAAACTTTGATGCAAATGCTTTCTTCTCGGCCATAATCCAGTCCTCTTCTATTCCCCCTCAATAGCAGCTACCCTTCCCCACAATCAAACAACTTCCGGATTTGCCTTGAAAGAACGCCCGTCAAACAAGCCGCAAATGGCTGCCGCCGCCTATCGCCTGCCCGCCCTCGACCAGGAATTCCTCCTGGGCGATTCAACCCGCGGCCTGCGCTTCCAGCTGGAATACCAGAAGGCCGAGGAACACCTTCGCGCCTGGGGGGTTGAATCCACCGTGGTGGTTTTTGGCTCGGCCCGCACCCGGGAAAATGACGGCTCGGGCTGGTATGAAGGCGCACGCAAATTTGCCGAAATCTGCTCGCTGAATGGCGGCGCAAAACTTGACCGCAAGACGCACCGCCAGAACGTTATTGCCACCGGCGGCGGGCCCGGCGTCATGGAAGCGGCAAACCGCGGCGCCCACGATGCAGGCGCCCCCTCCGTTGGCTACAACATCACGCTTCCCCGCGAGCAGGAGCCAAATCCCTGGTCCACCCCGGACCTCACTTTCCGTTTCCACTATTTCGCAATGCGCAAGATGCATTTTGCCATGCGCGCTGCCGCCCTCGTCGTGTTCCCCGGCGGCTTCGGCACGCTCGACGAGCTTTTTGAAATCCTCACGCTCAGGCAAACCGGCAAGATGACCAAACCGCTGCCCGTCATTCTCTATGATTCGAAATTCTGGAACACCGCGATCAATTTTGAGACCTTCCTGAAATCCGGCCTGGTCAACCAGGAAGACTACAATCTCTTTGGCTTTGCCGACACGCCAGACCAGGCCTGGGGCGAACTCATCGCCCGTGGCCTTAACATTTCCGAGGAGCGATAATGTCCATTCGCCTTAAATTCTGCGGTGCCGCCAGAACCGTCACCGGCTCGTGCTATCTCCTGCAAACCGAAGAGGCGAAGGTGCTTATCGACTGCGGCATGTTCCAGGGTTCACGAACCGAGCGCGAACTCAACTGGCGTAATTTTCCGTTCGATCCCGCAAGCCTTGATGCCATGCTTCTGACCCACGGCCATATTGATCACATCGGGCTCATTCCGAAACTTGTGAAGAAAGGCTTCAACAAAAAAATCCATTGCACCGCGGCCACCGTCGATCTCTGCGCCGTCATGCTGCCTGACTCGGGCTTCATCCAGGAATCCGATGCCAAGTTCCAGAACAAGCGCAACCGCCAGCGCGGCCTTCCCGAAATCGAACCAATTTACACGCTGGAAGACGCGATGAACGCCCTCGAACGGTTTTCAGCGCTGGACTATGAAACCTGGATTGAACCGGCCAAGGGCATTCGCGCCCGCTGGTGGAACGCCGGCCATCTCCTCGGCTCCGCTTCAATTGAGGTTGAGGTTAGCCAGGCCGGCAAGCCGCCCACCCGCATCCTTTTCTCCGGAGACATCGGCCCCGATCACAAGATGCTGCAACCGGACCCGGAAGCGCCAACCGGCTTTGATTACGTCATCTGCGAATCAACCTACGGCGGCAAGGACCGTTTCGAGCGATCGGAGGAAAAACGCCGCGAGCTGATGGCCACGGAAGTCAACGCCGCTGCGGCGCGCAAAGGCGCCCTCCTCATCCCGTCTTTCGCGGTGGAGCGCACCCAGGAAGTGGTCACTGACCTTGTCTGGCTTATGGAAAAGGGAAAAGTTCCCAAGACAACGATCTTCATCGATTCACCGCTCGCCAACAAGGCCTCGGCCATTTTCAAGAAACACGCCGGGGAATTGCAGAACGGCGATGATCTTTTCCGCGCCTTCAACTCGCCCCTGCTCAAAAGCACTGAAACAGTGGAGGACAGCAAGGCCATCACATTGTTCTCCGGCTTCCGCATCATCATTGCCGCCAGCGGCATGTGTGACGCGGGCCGCATCCGCCATCACCTGAAAAACCACCTGTTCCAGGCCAGCACCACGGTTCTTCTGGTAGGCTTCCAGGCGGCCGGTTCGCTTGGCAGTATTTTGGAAAGCGGCGCCCAGATGGTGAAAATCATGGGCGAGGAAATCACCGTGCGCGCCACCATCCGCCAATTCGAGGACTATTCCGGCCACGCCGATGGCCCGGAACTTGTTCAATGGCTGAAGGAGCGCATGCCCATTGGCAAGACCGTGTTCCTCACCCATGGTGAAGAGGGGCCCCAGGTAGCGCTGCAAGAGGCCATCACGGGACTCATTGTGAAGTCCGATTGCATCATTCGGCCCCAGCTTGATGATGTTTATGATTTGAGCGGCGGAGCTTGCGCCCTTCTCGAAAGCGAAAGCCGGCCCCGCATTGATCCGGCCCAGGTTGCCCGGCCCGACTGGAACAATGAGCTCACCGGCCTGCACCTCGAAATCGATCAGGAAATCAGCAAGGCGGCGGACGCGAAGTCAAAAGCCGTCCTCATCCGCCGCCTGAAACGCGCCCTGGCCGGAGAGCCCCCTGACAATACCCGCCGCCGCCCGCCCATTTCCGGTGCATCGCGCCGTTCCCGGGGCTATGATGACAACTGACCAACAACGAATTGCAGTGTGAGGAGAGTAAGTAATGGCCTTGGACGAGCTTCAATCCCAGATCAGCCTGCTGGTGAGCCAGATCAACAACCAGCCGGAAGATGTGCATGAACTCTACGAACTGCTGCACCAGAAACTGAACGAACTTCGCGGCACCGGACAGCCGCTGCCCCAGGATCTCCTCGATCTTGAAAAGCGCATGCTGAAAGAATTCCCGAAGCCGAAGAAATAGACTCTTCCTTCACCCAGCCAGCTGCGCCTGGCCGAATACGCCATTAAATCATTCCTTCCATCAATCTCTCCAGTGGAATGATTGTTCTATTTCCTTGGCACAAGTGTATTGCTGTGGTTTACTCTCTTATCCTGCGACTCTGCCAGCAAATGGGCCCAAAGTGAGCCAAAGCGACATCCTCCCGCGCGACTTCCAGAGCCTCAAGGCCCGCATCATCGAGCGTGGCCCCAGCCTGCCAAAACGCCTGACCCAGGTCGCAACCTACGCGCTTGAACATCCCGATGAAATCGCCTTTGGCACCGTGGCCTCGATTGCCGTGGAAGCCGATGTCCAGCCGTCGACGCTGGTGCGTTTTTCCCAGGCCATGGGCTATCAGGGCTTTTCCGAATTGCAGGAGGTGTTTCGCTCAAGATTGCGGGACCGGATTTTGAACTATGAGGAGCGCATCGAGCAGCTCCGCCAGCACGCGCTGTCGGCCTCGAAATCCCACATCATTTTCCAGGGCTTCACCGAAGCGGCGGAAAAATCCATCAACACCTTGCAGGAACGGCTGGAGCCAAAGAAACTCGACCATGCCGTGGAGATTCTCAGCAAGGCCGAAACCATCTACCTTCTGGGTCTCCGCCGCTCCTTCCCGATCTCGACCTACATGTCCTATGCCTTCGGAAAGCTCAGTGTACGGAATGTCCTGATTGACGCCATCGGCGGTTTGGCGCAGGAGGAATTGGGCTTTGCCACCAGGCGCGATGCCGTGCTGGCCATCAGCTTCACGCCCTATGCCTCGGAAACCGTGGTGCTCGCACAAGCCGCCGCGGCCCGCAACGTGCCCATCGTCGCCATCACCGACTCCGGCTTCTCGCCGCTCGCCTCCCTCGCCGAAACCTGGTTCGAAGTGGCCGAGGCAAATTTCGAAGGCTTCCGCTCCATGGCGGCAACCCTCTCGCTGGCGATGACCCTGACCGTGGCAGTGGCCGAAATGCGCGGCCGTCGGACTTAAACCGCCGGCGGCTCCGGAATGGAATTGCCCGTGCCTGCAACCTGTTGGTCGAAATCGATGATGGCGCCGGTCATCATGCCTGACTCCTCGCTCGACAAAAATCCGCAGGCCCGCGCCACTTCATCGGGCTTGAGCAGCCGGCCAAAGGGCCTTGCCGCTTCGGCCTTCTTCAGCCAGCCGTCCTGCGCATCGTGATAGGTTTTCATGATGCGGTCTTCGCCCGGCGTATCCATCCAGCCGATGGTGAGGCCGTTGACGCGGATCTGGTGGCGCATCACCGAATAGGCCGTGTTCTTGGTAAGCGTGATAAGCGCCCCCTTGGAGATGCAATAAGCCGAGATGAAATCCTGTCCGCCATGGCCAGACATGGAGATGATGTTGACAATGGTGCCCTTGGTCTTCTCACGCTTCATCACATGCAGCGCATCCTGGATGATGAAGTAGGGCGCACGCACGTTGACATTCATCATGGCATCAAAGAGCTCGGGCTTCGTGTCCCAGATAGTGCCGCGATCAGTGATCCCCGCCGCATTGACCACGGCATCAACCCGGCCAAAAGCCTTATCCGTGGCGGCGATGACCTTGCGCGTGTCATCCATATCAGCAAGATCGGCTTTCACAAAAACCACTTTGACGTTTTTCTTTTCGAGATCGGCTTTGACGCGCGCGCCATTCTTCTCATTGCGCCCGGTAATCACAATGCCTTTGCAGCCACGGTCAGCAAAGAGATGGGCGATGGCTTCACCAAGGCCCTGGGTGGAACCGGTGACCACGGCGATCTTGCCATCCATGGAAAGCTTGGAGAGGGAATCCATATTCATCACGACACCTTCACCGGTTTGCCGGATTTCCAGGATTCGGTGGCCGCATCCGCAAGCTTCTGCGCCTGCAATCCGTCCTGGCCATTGGGCCGCGATGACACGCCCTTGGCAATGCCGTCGATAAAGTGATTCACTTCGTTGGCGTAAGCTGCCCCATAACGCTCGGTGAAGAAATGCATGATGGGATCGCCCGCGAAGCCGTGCGCGTTGGCAAGCTCAACCGTGGTGTTGTGCACATTGCCGGCCCGCAGCATGCCCTTGCTCCCATGCACTTCCATGCGCTGGTCATAGCCGTAAGTGGCGCGGCGCGAATTGGTGATCACGGCAATCTTGCCTGAAGCCGTTTGCATCTGCACCGAGGCCGTATCCACATCGCCCGCTTCGCCAATGGCTTTATCGACCAGCGAGGCGCCCAGCGCATGCACGATAACGAATTCTTCGCCCACCAGAAAGCGCGCCATGTCGAAATCATGAATCATCATGTCACGGAACAAGCCGCCGGAGCCTTTAATGTAATCAACCGGCGGCGGTGCCGGATCGCGGCTGATGATGGTGGCAAGCTCCACCGTGCCGATGTCGCCGTTGCGGATACGTTTTTCCAGGGCGGCAAAATTCGGATCGAATCGGCGGTTGAAGCCAATCATCAGGTTTGACTTGTTCTTCTCAACCACCTTGAGGCAGCTGAGTATTCTCTCCACCGACAATGACACCGGCTTCTCGCAGAGGATGGCCTTGCCGGCGTTCGACGCCGCCTCGATCAGGTCCGCATGGGTGCCGGTGGGCGTTGCGATCAGGATCGCATCCACATCCTTCGACGCGATGATTTCTTCCACGCTTGCGGTCTTTGCCCCCACCGTGGCCGCCAGATCGCTGGCCGCTTTCGCCACCGCATCGGCCACAAAGGCGACCTTTGCAACCTTGGACGCGCCGATGGTGGCGGTGTGAACTTTGCCTATCCGGCCTGCGCCGAGTATCCCGAAGCTGATCATTTCCCTCTCCCAAACACCTAAAAACCGCCCAAGAACCACTGCTAGGGCCTCTTTGAGCGAAACGGAACAAACATTCCAACTTGACTTCATTTTGGAATTGTTGTTTCGTCTTGTCAAGCAAACAAAATCGTGGAGGAGGCAGAAATGACGTCTGGAACCGGCAGCAAAGCCGCGCTCGACGTCATCACCGTGGGACGCTGCTCCGTTGATCTCTATGGCCAGCAAATCGGCTCCAGGCTGGAAGACATCGCCTCCTTCGCCAAGTCCGTAGGCGGCTGCCCTTCCAACATCGCCATCGGCACTGCAAGGCTCGGCCTCAAATCCGCTGTTATCACCCGCGTCGGCGATGAGCAGATGGGGCGCTATGTCCGTGAACAGATGGCTCGCGAAGGCGTGGCCACCGCCGGCATCACCACCGACCCGCAGCGATTGACCTCCCTGGTTCTGCTTTCCGTTGAAAACGATAAGGCCTTCCCGCTGATCTTTTACCGCGATAATTGCGCCGACAGCGCGCTCTGCGAAGCCGACATCGACGAAAAATTCGTGGCCTCCTCCGCTGCCCTGCTGGTGACCGGCACACATTTTGCCAGGCCCCTGAATGATGCGGCCCAGCGCAAGGCCATGAAGATCGCTAAGGCGAATGGCCGCAAGATCTGTTTTGACATCGACTACCGCCCCAACCTCTGGGGCCTTGCCGGCCATGGTGCCGGCGAAGAACGCTACATCAAGTCCGACAAGGTCTCCGAACATATCAAGACGGTTCTCCCTGACTGTGACCTGATCGTCGGCACGGAAGAAGAGGTTCACATTGCCGCTGGCAGTGAGGACACCTTGACCGCTCTGAAAACGATCAGGTCCCTTTCTTCGGCAACCATCGTCCTGAAGCGCGGCCCTATGGGGTGCGTGGTCTATCCCGCTGCCATTCCCAACCGCCTGGAAGACGGCATCGTGGGCCAGGGCTTTCCCATCGAAGTTTACAACGTGTTGGGCGCGGGCGACGCCTTCTTCTCCGGCTTCCTGCGCGGCTGGCTGAAGAACGAGCCGCTCGAAACCTGCGCCACCTACGCCAATGCCTGCGGGGCTTTTGCGGTGTCGCGGCTTCTCTGCTCGCCGGAAATTCCTACCTGGGATGAACTGCAGTATTTCCTGAAGCACGGCAGTCCGCACAAGGCCCTGCGCCTGGATGAAGCCATCAATCACGTGCATTGGGCTACCACGCGTCGCGAACAGGCACCGAAGCTTCTGGCGCTCGCCATCGACCACCGCATTCAACTGGAAACCATCGCCGACAAGGCGGGAGCGCCCCGTGAACGCATCGCACCATTTAAGCGCCTCGCCATCGCCGCCATTGGAAAAGTTGCCAAAGGCCAGCCGGGCTTCGGAACGTTGCTCGATGACACCTATGGCCGGGATGCGATGTTTGATGCGGCCAAGCTCGGCCTCTGGGTCGCGCGCCCCCTTGAACTGCCGGGTTCACGGCCGCTGCGTTTTGAATTTACCCAGGACGTGGGCGCAAGGCTGGTTGAATGGCCGGTCACCCATACGATCAAATGCCTCGCCTTCTATCATCCCGATGATCCCGCCGCGCTTAAAACCGAACAGGCACAAAAGCTCCGCACACTTTATGAAGCCGCACGGAAAATCGGCCGCGAACTGCTGGTCGAAATCATCACCGGCAAACATGGCAGCGTGAAGGACGACACGGTCTCGCGCGCCCTTGCCGAACTCTATGCCCTTGGCATCAAGCCCGACTGGTGGAAGCTGGAGCCGCAGGCCACCGCCGCCGCCTGGGGCAAAATCGAGAACGTCATCAAGTCCAATGACCCCTACTGCCGTGGCATTGTCCTGCTGGGCCTTGATGCGCCCGAGGACGAACTAGCCCGCGCTTTTGCAGCAACCGCCGGACACGCGACGGTCAAGGGTTTTGCCGTGGGCCGCACGATTTTTAGCAGCGTGGCAGAAAGCTGGCTGGCCGGAAAAATTGACGACGCAAAAGCCACAGCGGAAATGGCGGAACGCTTTGCCAATCTGGTAAATGTCTGGAATAAATCGCACCCCTAACGAGGACCAATCATGGGCAAGACAATCCGCCTGACCACCGCGCAAGCCCTGGTGAAATTTCTCACCTGCCAGATGACCCTGGTCGATGGCAAGAAGCTGCCGATTTTCGCTGGCGTCTGGGCCATTTTCGGCCATGGCAATGTGGTGGGCCTTGGCGAGGCGCTGTTTGGGGCGCGCAAGGAACTGCCGACCTACCGCGCCCACAATGAACAGGCCATGGCCCA
>JBBQNU010000129.1:0-9069 GCA_038330285.1 Hyphomicrobiales bacterium
GATCTTGGCGGCACCATGCGGCTTGGGGCTTATGATGCCACGCTGGCCAAGGGCAGCAAGATTGCGGAGATTTACGGAACAACGCATATCTCGGAACGCCACCGTCACCGCTATGAAGTAAATACGCGTTACCGTGCGCAACTCGAAAAAGCAGGCATGCGGTTTGCCGGCATGTCACCTGACGGGCTTTTGCCGGAAACGATTGAATATCCCAATCATCCCTGGTTCATCGGGGTGCAGTATCATCCCGAGCTGAAATCCAAGCCTTTTGAACCCCATCCGCTGTTTGCATCCTTTATTGGCGCTGCCGTGAACAAGAGCCGATTGGTATAGCCATGGAAAAAGCGCTCCAGCTTGTAAAGCCTTGGTTTGCGCTTTTGTTTTTTGTTTGGGTTTTTGCAGGTTCCGCTCTCGCCTTTGATGAGGCGGTCATCGGGCAGGCAGAGCGTTCGGCACTGGCCTTCCGCGCCAATCTTCAGGCCATAGACAGTGAACTGGCGCTTTCGACGATTACCGACCAGCGCCTGATTGACCATCGCACTACGCTTGAAGACATTCGCATCAAGGCCCTGAACCAGTCGGGGGCGCTAAATGACCCGATCAAGGAGATTTCCGAGCAGGTCGCCAAGCTCGGACCGGCGCCGGGCACAGGACAGACTGAATCAGTTGAAATTGAAGCGCAGCGCAAGCTGCTGAATGATGTTCTCAATCGTTTGCAAGGGGCCAAGACACAGCTCGAACTGGTGGCCGTCGAAGCCGAGCAACAGGCGGGGCGTGCCTCATCGATTCAGCGCGACCAGTTTTTCCAGAAGATATTTGAATCCAGCAGGTCCATTCTCAATCCCTATCTGTGGAGTGATGCCGGTGCCGGCCTGACGGTGTTCCTGCAACGCCTCGGGGCCTTGATCGGCAACTGGTGGACCCAGATTCAAGATACGGCGAGCGTGTCGTCACTCCTGCTGTTGCCTCTTACAATACTTTTCATCCTTGCGGTGTGGTGGTTTGTTAACCGGGTGCTGCGGGGACGTTACAAGGCACGAAGCCTCGAGAGTGATTTTCCGGATAATCTGGACAGGCTTTGGCGGGTTGTCCGCGCCACGCTTGGCACGTTGATCTTGCTCAGCATCCTGTTTGCCGTCACGCTCAGTTACCTGGAGAATGCGGGATTCGTGACCGCCCGGTTCAATCTTGTGCTCGACGGGCTTGCCGCCATCATAACGGGAACGCTGGTCAACGGCGTTCTGGCTTACCGCCTTGCCGCGCCGAACCAGGCCAAGTGGCGGCTGATCAATCTTGACGATGCCGCAGCTTCACGCTTTGCCTTTCTTGCCACGGTCTGTGCGGCAATGTCGGGAGCTTCCGATGCGTTCAGCAACCTGGCGGATGGCATCTATCTCCCGGTGACCTATTCTATCGGGCAGTCGGCTCTCGCCTCCTGCGTGATGCTGGTCCTGCTTGCCCTCTTGCTCCTGAATTTCCGCAACCAGTCCGGACTGGTGGAGAAGACACCAAATCAGATCGTCTACTTTCGCTGGACCGAAGTTCTATTGACGCCGGTGTGGCTGCTCGTCCTTCTGGCGACAATAGCCCTGCTGTTCGGCTATGTTGCGCTAGCGAACTTCATTGTTTTCAAGCTGTTCGACACGGCTCTCGTCGTCACATTCCTGTTCCTGATTCACTACACCATTGATGCAGCGGTCCACACAAGTTTTGATCCAAGCAGCCATTTGGGAAAATTCTTGCGCCGCGTTACAGGACTGGGGGAGCGTGCCATTGAGCGGGCAGGGCTGCTGTTTCGCACCTTTGTGGATATTCTCCTGGTATTCATCGGATTGCCGGTCCTGTTCCTGCTGTGGACGGTCACCTGGATTGATTTTCGGGCGCTGGCCAACAAGGCTTTCTTCGGTTTTGATGTTGGCAGCGTTACGGTCTCACCTTCATCGATGCTGCTTGTCGCATTTGTGCTGGTTAGCGGCATTGCGGTTACCAAGCTTTTCGTGGGCTGGCTCAACCGGCGCATCCTTCTGGAAACGCGCATTGACAAGGGGGTTCAGGACTCTGTCCGCAAGGGTGCCACCTACGCGGGCTACATCATCGCGGCGGGATTTGCCCTTACGGCGGCTGGCCTGGATTTTTCCAATCTTGCCCTCGTTGCCGGCGCCCTCGGTGTTGGTATCGGTTTCGGCCTGCAATCCATCGTCAATAATTTCGTGTCGGGGCTCATTCTGCTGGCGGAACGGCCGATACGGGTGGGTGATTGGATCTCGATCCCGGCGGGCGAGGGGCTGGTCAAGAAGATAAACGTGCGCGCCACGGAGATTGAGACGTTTGACGGCTGCTCGATTATTGTTCCCAACTCTAACCTGATTACGGAACCTGTGAAAAACTGGACCCATAGCGACACCATGGGACGCTTTACCGTCCACGTAAGCGTTGCCTATGACAGCGATGCGGAGAAGGTAAAAGAACTCCTGATGCAATTGACCAAGGCGCATCCGAATGTGTTGACCTATCCTGAGCCGGTTGTGACGCTGCAAAAGTTTGGGACATACTCGCTTGATTATGAGATCAAGGGCACTGTGGGCGATATTTTTTATGGAGTGTTGGTTGCCAGCGATGTGCGCATTGCCATATTGAAAGCGTTTCTGGAGAAGGGAATTGTCATTCCCCAGCCTTCCCTCGTGAGCGTTACGCGGTAGCTATTTTTTGTAATAGTCCTTGTACCAGCTTACGAAGGCGCCAATTCCCTGGGCAAGGCCCATTTGCGGGCAGAAGCCTGTCAGTTGTTTCAATAACTCGGGCGAAGCATAGGTGTGGGGCACATCGCCTTGCTGCATCGGCAGCATTTTGCGGATGGCCTGTTTGCCCAAAGCCCGTTCGAGAGTTTCGATGAAGGTCATCAGGCCAATGGGCTGGCCGCCGCCGATATTGACAACCCTGAAGGGCACAGGCGTGCTTGAAGGCGTAAGCGGCATCAAGCGCATGATTGCCTCAATCAAATCGCTGACATAGGTGAAGTCACGTTCCATTTTGCCTTCGCCGTACACTTCTATGGGACGACCGTCGAGCATGGCTTCGGTGAACTTGAAAAGCGCCATGTCAGGCCGGCCCCACGGCCCATAGACGGTAAAGAAGCGGAAGGCGGTGGTCGGGATTTGATGCAGGTTGGCATAGGCATGGGCCATGGCCTCCATGCTCTTCTTTGTCGCCGCGTAGAGGCTCATGGGCTCATCAGCCTTGTCGGTTTCCTTGAAAGGAACCTTGGGGTTTGCCCCATAGATGGAACTGGTGGAGGCAAGCAGCAGATGCTGTGGTTTTACCTGCTTTGCCAGTTCAAGCACGTTCCATGAACCAATGAGATTGGAATCAATGTAGGCCTTGGGATTTTCAAGACTGTAGCGAACGCCTGCCTGGGCCGCCAAATGCACAATGATGTCTGGTTTTGCCAGATCTGCGGCACGGTTCAGTGCTTCGGCATCTTCAAGCCGGCCAAAGACCGCTGTAAAGCCGGGATTCCGGGCCAATAATCCATTGCGGGCCTCCTTCAGGGTTACATCATAATAAGGAGTCATGGCATCAAAGCCTGTCACCTCATGCCCCTCGTCGAGCAGGCGCCGGGTGAGGTGAAAGCCAATAAAGCCGGCGCTGCCAGTCACAAGATATTTCATTGGGCTGCCAGTTTTTGCTCGACGGATGAAGCGGGCCTTCCAATGCTGAAGTAGGCAAAGCCCTGGCTTGTTACATCTTCGGGACGGTAGACATTGCGCAGGTCCACGAGTGTTTTGGCTTGCATCGTTGCCGCCAGTTTACGGAAATCAAGAGCCCGGAAGGCGTCCCATTCGGTTACGATGACAAGGGCGTGGGCGCCTGCCGCCGCATCATAGGCATTGCCGGAGAAATGAACGTCTTGGAGCAAGGCGCGTGCTGCTGTCATGCCAGCTGGATCATAGGCTCGGATAACCGCTCCCTGGTCCTGAAGCGCCTGGATTACCGAAAGTGAAGGTGCCTCACGCATGTCGTCGGTATTGGGCTTGAAGGTGAGGCCAAGGATGGCGACCGTCTTGCTACGGACATTGCCGCCACAGGCGGCGATAACCTTGCGGGCCATGCCGCGCTTGCGCTGGTCATTGATGGCAACGGTTGCTTCGACCAGGCGGAGCGGGCTGCCATAATCCTGAGCCGTCTTGACCAGGGCAAGTGAATCCTTGGGAAAACACGACCCGCCATAGCCCGGTCCGGCATGGAGGAATTTCGAGCCGATGCGGTTGTCGAGGCCGATCCCGCGGGAAACCTCCTGCACATCCACGCCGGTTACCTCGCAGAGATCGGCAATCTCGTTGATAAAGCTTATCTTGAGGGCGAGAAAGGCATTTGCCGCATATTTGATGAGTTCGGCGCTGCGTCTTGCAGTAAACAGAAGTGGCGCCTGATTGAGATAGAGCGGCCGGTAAACCTCGGTCATGACGGCGCGGGCGCGGTCATCGCTGAGGCCGATCACGATACGGTCCGGCTTTTTGAAATCGCCGATTGCCGAGCCTTCACGCAAAAACTCAGGATTGGACACCACAGCCACGTCGGCAGCAGGGTTGATTTCGCGGATGATGCGCTCAACCTCGTCTCCGGTTCCCAATGGAACTGTCGACTTTGTGGCCACCACCGTGAAACCCTTGAGTGCCAAGGCAACTTCGCGGGCAACCGCATACACATACGAAAGATCGGCATGCCCGTCACCCCGGCGCGACGGCGTTCCGACGGCTATGAACACAACATCGGAATTGCCAACCGCGGCGGCGAGATCGGTTGAAAAAAACATCCGTGCCGCTGCCACGTTGTCTTTCACCAGTTGATCAAGACCGGGCTCATAGATTGGGATTTCACCACGTTGCAGCGCGGCAATTTTTTCCGAATTGCTGTCGATACAAGTGACTTCATGGCCAAAATCGGCAAGGCAGGCACCGGACACCAATCCCACATAGCCCGATCCTATCATCGCAATTCGCATTAAACTCTCCACGGTTGCCATCCCGGAAAGGAGATGGCAGAAGCAAGAAAACTAGGCGTGTAGCGCCGTTTGGAAGGGTTCACAAGCCCGGACAGAAGCGCGTGGAAAGAAGAACAAACAGGATGTTTGGGCGGGGTGAAACTGATGTCGCGATCATGCTCCATGATCTTGCCGAGTCCGGCGTGACACGCAATGCCTTGGCCATTGCGGGAGCTGCCCACCACGAAGGGATGCATGCTGAAATTTGGGTTGTTGATGGGACCGGGCCGCTCATTTCACAGATCCCACATGGGGTGGGCCTGATTACGCTGGGTGGTGTGGGATCGAAATGGAGAAATAGGCGTCTGGCGGGTATCGCCGCCCTGGGTAATTTGGCCAGAGCCTACCGTGAGCGGCGGCCCAGAGTGGCGCTTTCGGCCGGGAACCATTTTCACATCACAGCGAGTGCTGCCTATCTCATTGCGGGATCGCCCAATTCTGTGCGACTTCTCTTTCGTGCAAGCAATCCTCCGTTCCGCGGGCGCGATATTCGTATCGGCGCGGTTCTGGCGTGGCTTTACCGCCTGAGGTTCAGGGGTGCCCGACGAATCATTTCCGTCTCGGCGGAGCTGGGTGAGATTCTGGTGAAAACTATCCGCCTCGATCCCAGCCGCGTGGTGACAATTGCCAACAGCATAGACCTCGAAGCTGCCGCAGAACGGGCGGCGGAAGCCCTCGAACACCCGTGGTTTGCGGCTGGTGAACTGCCGGTGATTCTTGGCATTGGGCGCCTTGCGCCGCAAAAAAATTTCACCCTGCTGATCAAGGCTTTTGCGCGCGCTCGTCGAGACACGCCTTCCCGTTTAGCCATCATTGGTGATGGGAAGGGGGAAGAATTGCTCAAGCTTCAAGGGCTGGCGGCAAGCCTGGGCCTTACACCAGCTGATATTTGGTTTGCGGGCCGTCAGTCCAATCCGCTGAGGTTTCTGGCTCACGCAGAGCTGTTTGTGCTTTCTTCAAACTGGGAGGGCATGAGCAATGTTTTGCTCGAAGCGATGGTTTGCGGATGTCCGATTGTGGCTACGGACTGTCCGACTGGTGTGCGGGAATTGCTGGAGGGCGGGCGGATCGGCGTAATCGTGCCAGTTGGCAATGTTGACGCGATGGCCCAAGCCATTGTCACCAAGCTTTCCGAGATGCCCAACCGTGAATCTCTAAGGCAGGAAGCTACCCGGTATGACCGAAAACAGGCTATGGACCGCTATGTTGCCATTCTCAAGGAAGAATTCGCCCAGACGAAACCGCTGGAAGACTGATCTAAATCAAAGTAGTACACCGATATGCCAGCCTATCGTATTAACAGCAAAAATGTTCTTTTCATCCATGTGCCGAAAACCGGCGGCACAACTGTGGAAAGTTTCCTAGAAATGCACGGAAAAACGAGCCTCCACAATCATGGTGTGAAGCTTCTTAAGCCGGTTTCCAATTCGTTTCTCACCCGTTCCCTGCCGCTGCAGCATTTTCATGCCGACCTTCTTGCGGAGATGTTTGCGCCAGATTTTTTTGACTACACCTTTATGATTGTACGTGATCCGCTGGAAAGGCTGAAATCCGAGTACCGTCATTCACGCGCCCTTGGCCGGCTTGATACCCGTTTGAATTTCGAACATTGGGTCCGGCTGATGATTGGGCTTACCGCTTTGGCGCCCAACTTGCGCAACAACCATTTCAGACCGCAGAGCCAATTTAAGTGCTTCAATGCGGAAGTCTTCAAGCTCGAGGATGGTATGGAACATATTCTTGCGTCCGTGTGCCTGCGCCTTGGCATTCCGGCCCCAGAAAAAATTCCACATGAGAGAAAGATGACTGATAGTGCTTTTGATGTAACACCAGCCGCTAGTGCCAAAATTCGCGCCGTCTACGATGCTGATTACCGGATGTTCTCCTACGGTGACTCTCGTGAATGATGGCAACCCAATATGCGGCGTGATTTATATCTCTTCCGGTGCATTTCATACGGCAGCGGCGGTATCTGCGGCGCGCTCGGTGCGTGAAACAAACCCGTGGCTGGCGATCGACCTGTTTACCGATGAATCCAATGTGGACGGACCATTTGACCGTGTCGTGGCATTCAGCGGCGGCCACCGCCGCTCCAAAGTTGATTACCTCGCGCAGACGCGTTTTCGGCGGACCCTCTATCTTGATTCAGACACAAAGGTGGTTGCTGACCTGAAGCCAATGTTTGAACTGCTGTCACGCTTTGACCTGGCCATTGCCCATGCGCATGCGCGCAATGCCGGCCGCCAGACAGAGATATGGCGCAAGGAAATTCCCGAAGCTTTTCCGCAGCATAATGGCGGGGTGATTCTCTATCGGGGAGAAGGCAAGACGCTCAAATTCATGGAAGAATGGAGCAACGCCTTTCATCAGGCGGGTTTCAAATGGGACCAGATCACATTGCGCGAGTTGATGTGGACGAGTGATCTTGCCATCTACGTGTTGCCGCCGGAATACAACATCCGCTACCGCAAGTACCTGGATATCTGGACCGATCGGGAGGCTATTCCCAAGATCATGCATCTTGAAGATTATTATGACGAGGTTGCTGGCAGCAACCCGGATCTCAAGAGGACAGACAAAGGCTGGCGCTATTTCGTCTCGCGCCTCAAGAAGCAGGTTCTGGGAAGATAGCTTTTCCTATTTTGTTGCTTTCGGCGGATAGCGGCGGTTCCAGAACAGCCTGACGCGTGTAGGCACAAGTTGGACCTGCTGAAGCGCGCGCCTCCAGCGCTTAAGGGAATGCAAGGGCTTCAGGTGCAGGATGAGAGGCAGGGGTTCCTTTGTTGGCCAAAAGGCATAGCTCAACGATCTCGAATTGTATTCAGGTGCCAGCCAAGTGAATTTCAAGCGGGATAGCCAAAGGAGTTCACGGAACGGCACCTGCTCTCGCTTAAATCCACCATCCAGCATGGCTTTTCCCCAGTCGGCAAAAAGCTTCAGCACAGCCGGAGTTTTGGCGAACAGCAGCACGCCGCAATTCGCCTGCGAAAAGGCCGCGGGTATTGACTCACGCCAAATCTTGTTGCGGTTGGGGTGTGTGCGGTACCGGACTTGCGCAGCGGCGAGTTCGAAACGATCAAGTAGCTGGAACAAGTCGTCGAGGGGCCCAGTGACCCGCACATCGGAATCCAGATAGAGTGTGTGCTCATACGGCGTCTGCGAGATGTAATCGACTTTGCGCCGTCCGCCCTCAGTTTCAATGCGGCCGATAAATGAAACGACGGGATCGGATATATCCTGATCAGTGAAAATGCCAATTTCAAGATCGGGGTTGTGACGTCTTACGGAACGGGCGGCGGCCACGGCAGCGCCGGTGAAGTGGGCGCTTGTGGTAATGAACAAGACTCCCCTGGACTTCTTCAACATGACTTCTCCTGAATGAGGCAAAATCCCTTTGACACAATGTTGTGGCTGGTTTCAAGCCCTTCGGTGTGTGTGAGCAAAGCAAAGGATGAAACGCTTGAGGAAGCCTTGCAGTTCGGCCAACTCTGGGTATGGTTGACCAGGGTCGGAGTGAAACAGGCAATTGCGGATTCACGGCTCCGGAATTGCGCGGGTATGGGAACTTCTGATTTGTTTAAACTTGTTTCTGGTGTCAGGCGAGATGACGCAATTGCCGTTTGCTGCATAGTAAAGGATGAATTATTTCATCTTCCGGCTTTTTTTGATCATTACCGGAAGCTTGGCGCTGAGCAGTTCATTATACTGGACGACAAGTCTCGTGATGGTACTGGTGAATTTCTCCGTAACCAGCAGGATTGTTTGGTTTTGGAAGCCCAGCAAGGGTTTGGCCATATTTTGCCGAGCGGGCAGCGTGCGGGCGTAATGTGGAAAAGCGCCATTCCACAAACCTTTTGCAAAGATAGGTGGTCAATTTATATTGATGCCGACGAACTGCTTTTTTTACCCGGTTTTGCTGACATTCGAAGTTTGACTGAGCAATTGGAACAAAAAAACGCGACCGCCATTGGTGCTGCCATGATTGATTTCTATCCAGCGTTAATAAGCGAGTTTGCCAATAAGTTGCC
>JBBQNU010000130.1:0-9050 GCA_038330285.1 Hyphomicrobiales bacterium
CTTGTTCTCACTCATCAGTGCTGCCGCCGTGCATTGCGGAATCATGAAGCCGGAATTGAGCCCCGGATTGCGGATGAGGAATGGCGGCAACAGCGAGATCGAGGAATCAATCAGCGCCGCCATGCGCCGCTCCGAAAGCGATCCCATTTCCGCAATGGCAATGGCAATCATGTCAGCCGCAAAGGCCACCGGCTCCGCATGGAAATTGCCGCCGGACAGCACCGCGCCATCCTCAGCAAACACCAAAGGATTGTCGGAAACCCCATTGGCCTCGACCATCAAGGTGCGCGCCGCGTTGGCCAGCATGTCGAGGCATGCGCCCATCACCTGCGGTTGGCAGCGGAAGGAATAGGGATCCTGCACCCGCTCGTCATCAACCAGATGCGAGGCGCGAATGGCGCTGCCCGACAGCAGGCGGCGGTAATGCCCGGCCGCAAGAACCTGTCCGGGATGCGGGCGCAATGAATGGATGCGGGGATCAAACGGCGTATCGGAGCCCATTATCGCGTCAATCGACAATGCGCCCGCAAGAATGGCCGCCGCCGCATTGCGCTCCGCCCCGATCAATCCGGAAAGCGCAAGCGCCGTTGAAACCTGCGTGCCGTTGAGAAGCGCGAGCCCTTCCTTGGGTCCCAAGGCAACGGGCATCACACCTGCCGCGGCCAATCCCATTGCGCCACTCAGGCGCTTGCCCTTGTGAAGAACTTCGCCCTCGCCAATCAGCACCAGGCTCAAATGGGCCAGCGGCGCCAGATCACCTGACGCACCAACCGAGCCCTGCCCCGGAACAACCGGCAAAACATCCGCGTTCAGCAGGGCAATCAGCGTTTCCATTGCCGCCAGGGAAATACCCGAGGCTCCTTGCGAAAGCGCATTGATCTTGAGCAGCATGATGAGCCGCACCACGTTTTCATCCAGCGGTGCCCCCACACCCGCTGCATGGGAACGCACGATGTTGATCTGCAGCTTAGACAGGTCTTCCGCCGCAATCCGTGTCTTGGCCAGTTTTCCAAAACCCGTGTTCACGCCATAAATCGCATCACCCGTCTTGAGCAGCCGCGCCACCGTTTCAGCACTTTTGACAATAAGCCCCCGCGCTTTCGGCGAAAGTGAAGCCGTTACCGGTCCGGCCAATGCGGCGCGTGCATGTTCCAGCGTAATCGCGGTTTCACCAATGATGATCTTCATGACAAACGCCTCACGGTTTCTGCAAATTTCTTTTGAATGCGGTCTTCATCGATATGCCGGCGATCCTTCACCAGCTGTGAGCCGCCGACGATCACATCTTTTACAGCCGCATTCCCGGCAGAAAAAATCCAGGTATCAAGCGCCGCATCGCCCGCGCGCCCAGTCATCGCAGGATGCCCGTCATCCAAGACGGCAATGTCACAGCGCCTGCCAACGGCAATTGCTCCCATGGGCTGATCAAGGCAGGCGGCCCCGCCCTTGAGAACGGCCTCAAGCAGGCTGCGCCCCGTCGAAGCCCCAGCCCCGGAAGCCAGTGCATTGCGCGTCCGGTCCCGCAGGCGCTGCGAATATTCCAGCATCCGCAGGTCTTCCGCTGGTGAAATGGTGATCTGGCTGTCGCTGCCAATGGCAATCGCCCCGCCCTGCGTCATGAAAGTGTGAGCCGGAAATATGCCATCCCCAAGATTTGCTTCCGTTGTAGGGCACAGGCCAGCAACAGCCCCGGACTTTGCAAGTCGCTGGGTTTCGCCCGCCGTCATATGGGTCGCATGAATGGCGCACCAGCGGCTCGACACATCAAACTGGTCGAGCAAAAATTCAACCGGACGCTTGCCCGACCAAGCCACGCAGTCTTCAACTTCCTTGGTCTGCTCCGCCACATGAATATGAACCCGGGCATCATCAGCAATGCCATTCAGCACGGATTTCAAAAGCTCCGGCGTCACCGCCCGCAGGCTGTGCGGCGATATCCCGAGCCGCCTGAGTGGGTTGGCCCGACAAACGGCCTTCAATGTCCCATAAATTTCCATGAACTGATCCGCGTCATTGACGAAACGCCGCTGCCCCGCAGTCGAGGCCTGACCGCCAAATCCGGAGTAATTATAGAGCGTCGGCAGCATGGTAATTGCAATGCCCGCCTGCTCCGCCGCCGAAATGCAGCGCAGCGACATTGCTGCGGGCTCATCATAGGGCGAGCCATCGGGCTGGTGGTGCAGATACTGAAATTCTGCCACGCAGGAAAAGCCCGCCTTCAGCATTTCAACATAGGCTTGCGCCGCCACGGCTTCGAGTTCGTCGGGCGAAAGCTTGAGGGCAAAGCCATACATCGCCTCGCGCCACGTCCAGAAACTATCGGCCCCAGGACCGGCCCGCTCCGCCAGGCCCACCATCAATCTTTGATGCGCGTGCGAATGAACATTGGGAACGGCGGGGATGGCAATGCCGGAAATCAGCGTTCCATCCTTCACTCCCGCCGTGACACTTTCAATCATCCCGTTTTGATCGACGGCAACAACCACGTCCTTCTGCCAACCGGAAGAAGTAAGGGCCGATGTGAAACGGAACTTGCCTTGGGTCATGCTTGGGAGTATACTGTATATACAACACTATACAAGTAGGGAATCCGCGTGCTCCTCACAAATCTTTCCATCGCCACCATGGTCAACGGCTACGGCCTTATCGAGAAGGGTGCGGTGCTGATCGAAAACGGTATCATAAAATCGGTAGGAGCCGACACACCCAAGGGGGTTGCCATTGATTGCGGTGGCAGGCTCCTCACCCCCGGCCTCATCGACTGCCACACCCACCTGGTTTACGGCGGCAACCGTGCGGCTGAATTCGAGCAGCGTCTCAATGGTGCCACCTATGCCGACATCGCCAAGGCGGGCGGCGGCATCATGTCCACCGTGCGCGCCACCCGAGCGGCCAGCGAAGCAGAGCTGCTCGAATCCGCATTGCGTCGACTCGAATCCCTTTTGGCAGAAGGTGTGACCACCATCGAAATCAAGTCGGGCTATGGCCTGGACGTCGAGACTGAAATCAAAATGCTCAAGGTGGCCAAAAAGCTGGGCACCCTGCGCCCCGTGGACGTGAAAACCACCTTCCTGGGCGCCCACACCTTCCCGCAGGAATTCAAGGAAGACCACGAGGCCTACCTGAAAATTGTCTGCGATCAGGCCCTTCCAAGGATTGTGTCCGAAAATCTCGCCGATGCCGTTGATGCCTTTTGTGAGGGCATCGCCTTTTCCGTCGAGGAAACCCGAACCGTGTTCAAGGCCGCACGTGCCTTCAACCTCCCGGTGAAACTGCATGCCGAACAGCTCTCCAATCTGGGTGGCGCTAAAATGGCGGCCCGCTTCAATGCTCTGTCCGTCGATCACATCGAATATCTCGATGAGGAGGGAGTCGAATCTATTTCCAGGTCCGGCACCGTGGCCGTGCTGCTTCCCGGCGCCTTCTATTACCTGCGCGAAAAGCAGGCCCCACCAGTGGCGGCACTCCGCCAGCACAAAGTCCCCATAGCCATCGCCACCGACCTCAACCCCGGCTCCTCCCCGGTCCATTCCCTGCTGGCCACCATGAACATGGCCTGCGTTCTTTTCGGCCTTACCCCCGAAGAAGCGCTCCTGGGCGTCACCGCCAATGCCGCCCTCGCACTTGGCCTGAAGGACAGGGGAACTATTGCAGTGGGTCAGAAGGCCGATCTCGCCCTGTGGGACGTCCAACGCCCCGGCGACCTCGCCTACCCCCTGGGCTTCAATCCCCTCGCCGCCGTCATTCGGAATGGCGAACTCATCAAAGGAACCCTGCCGTGAACCAGATGCAGCCCCTCTACATGCAGGTGAAGGACCACATTCTGGACAATATCCAATCCGGCACGTGGGCCGCAGGTTCCCGCGTGCCCTCCGAAAACGAGCTTGTCGAAAGCTTCGGCATCAGCCGCATGACCGCCAACCGGGCGCTGCGTGAACTTTCCGCCGATGGCTACCTCGCCCGGGTTCCCGGGGTCGGCACCTTTGTGAAGGAGCAGACCGCCCGCACCAGCCTCATGGAGCTTCGCAACATCGCCGAGGAAATCGCCGCCCGCGGCCACAAGCATTCCTCCCGCCTGATCACCCGTGAGAAGATTACCGCCAGCCACATTCTCACCGAGGAGTTTGAATGGAAATCCCCCCAGAGCCTGTTCCATCTCGCCATTGTCCATGAGGAGAACGGCCTGCCGGTCCAGCTCGAGAACCGCTGGGTGAACCCCCACATTGCCCCCGACTTCCTCATCCAGAGTTTTACCAAGCAAACGCCGACGGCCTATCTCCTCAACACCGTTCCCGTCGATGAGCTGGAACATTCCGTCCGGGCCATGCTGCCCGATGCCGCCCAGCAGGTGCTCCTGAATATAGGCCCTCACGAGCCCTGCCTGGCGCTCCACCGCCGGAGCTGGAACCAGGGCCAAGTGGTCACCGTCGCAACCCTCATTTATCCCGCCAGCCGCTACGGCCTGCACAGCCGCTACAAAACCAATGCCCAAGGAAAACCCTTATGAACAGCCGCCGCGACAACACCCGGGTCATTCGTTCCGCCACCGGAACAACCCTCAGTGCCAAATCCTGGCTCACCGAAGCCCCCTTGCGCATGCTGATGAACAATCTTGATCCTGGCGTGGCCGAAAGGCCCGAGGAACTGGTGGTGTATGGCGGCATTGGCAGGGCCGCGCGCAACTGGGAGGCTTACGACCGGATCGTCGCTAGCTTGCGCTCCCTTGAGGACGATGAAACCCTGCTGGTGCAATCCGGCAAGCCCGTCGGCATTTTCCGCACCCACAAGGATGCCCCCCGCGTGCTTATCGCCAATTCCAACATTGTGCCCCACTGGGGCACTTGGGATCATTTCAACGAGCTCGATAAGAAGGGCCTGATGATGTACGGCCAGATGACCGCCGGCTCGTGGATCTACATCGGCACCCAGGGCATCGTGCAGGGCACCTATGAAACCTTCGCCGAGGTGGGCCGCAAGCATTATGGTGGCAATCTCAAGGGCAAATGGTTCCTGACGGCGGGCCTCGGCGGCATGGGCGGCGCCCAGCCGCTGGCCGCAACCATGGCCGGGGCCTCCATGATCGCCATCGAATGCCAGCTCTCACGCATCGAGATGCGGCTTCGCACCCGCTACCTCGACACCCAGGCCAAGTCCGTCGCTGAAGCCCTCGAAATGATCAAGCGCTCGCCAAAACCAATTTCAGTTGGCGTCCTCGGCAATGCGGCGGAAATTCTCCCCGATATGGTGAAGCGCGGCATCAGGCCGGATGCGGTCACCGACCAGACCTCCGCCCATGATCCGGTGAACGGCTATCTGCCAATCGGCTGGACCTTGGCCCAATGGGAGGACAAACGCGTTTCCGACCCGCAGGCCGTAAAGACCGCCGCCATGGCCTCCATGAAAATCCACGTCCAAGCCATGCTGGATTTCCAGAAGGGCGGAGTTCCCACCTTCGACTACGGCAACAACATCCGCCAGATGGCCTTTGAAATGGGCCTGAAGGATGCCTTCGCCTTCCCTGGTTTTGTGCCGGCCTATATCCGCCCGCTATTCTGCCGCGGCATCGGTCCCTTCCGCTGGGCTGCCCTTTCCGGCAATCCGGAAGATATTTACAAAACCGACCAGCGCGTTAAGGAACTCATCCCCGACGACAAGCCCCTCCACAATTGGCTCAACATGGCGCGTGAACGCATCGCCTTCCAGGGCCTGCCCGCCCGCATCTGCTGGGTCGGCCTCGGCCAGCGCCACCGACTTGGCCTCGCCTTCAATGAAATGGTGAAGAACGGCGAAGTGGAGGCCCCCATCGTCATTGGCCGTGACCATCTCGATTCAGGCTCCGTTGCCTCCCCCAACCGCGAAACCGAAGCCATGCTCGATGGCTCCGATACGGTCTCCGATTGGCCCTTGCTCAATGCCCTGCTCAATACTGCCTCCGGCGCCACCTGGGTTTCCATCCACCATGGTGGCGGCGTCGGCATCGGCTACTCCCAGCATGCCGGCATGGTTGTCGTCGCCGATGGCACCGATGACGCCGCACGCAGGCTGGAGCGCGTCTTGTGGAACGACCCCGCCACCGGCGTCATGCGCCACGCCGATGCCGGCTACAAAATCGCCAGGGATTGCGCCAGGGAACAAGGCCTGAAGCTGCCGGGAATTACCATCTGACCTATCCCTCACCCTGAGGTGCCAAGCAAAGCTTGGCCTCGAAGGGCTTTGCCGAAGCGAAGATGCTTCGAGGCTCGCTTCGCTCACACCTCAGCATAAGGGAGGACTCTAAAACTCAACAACCGCCATCGTCGCCCGGTGGTCCGACGGCCATGGCGTCACCACCAGATCAGCCTCCGGCACCCTCTCGCCAACGATTCCGGCGGAAATCACTTTCAGGCTCTTGGCGCGGGCCAGAATGAAATCGATCCGGTCATGGTGGTCTTCCTTGTCCGTGGGCTCGCTGGTTGGCGTCCAGGTGATGCCGGGCTTGGCCATTTCATCAGGAAAAACCGTGCGGAAAGTGTCCACAAAGCCCTCGGCCTCGACCGCCTTGGTGGTGGGATACTCAACCGCAAGCGGATGACGCCCGGAAGCGGCGGCTTTCGCTGTCCAGTCCCAATGGCTGGGTTCATTGAAATCGCCCATCACAAATTGCGCTTCAGCATCGCTTTCAGACTTGATGTCTGCAAGCAGCAGCGCCAGCGCCTTGCCACGCGTTTCGCCGGCCACCTTGATGGCCTCATCCGCCGTTTTCAGAAATGGCGAATTGCCGTATTCGATATTGAGCAATTGATAGGGCTGATACGGCGCATCATCCAGGTTCATGCTGTAGGCCACAACCTTGCGCCCGTTCACGTCGATCTCGACGCCAACGCCATTGGGCGTTTCTTTTCCAAACGGATATTTGCTGAACACCGCGTCGGCCCAGTGGTTATCCGTATTGTGCTTGAACTCATGGTAAAAATAGCCAAGCGCCGCGGCAACTTCCTTGGCACGGCTGTCATCGGTGGCGGCGCAGACATCGGCGGTGCAGGGATCCGGCTCCGGCACGGTTTCCTGGACGCCGATGATGTCGGCCCCCGAAGCCTTGATGACCGCAACCGTTTCATCAATGGGCTTTTGCGCATTGGCGCCCGCACCCCACATGTTGAAACTGAGCAGTGTGATCTTCTGCGCGTCGGCCTGGGCCATTCCCGCAAGAGAGCTGAGAATAGCGGTGGAGAGAAAAAGCTGGCGCCAGATCATCTGTGTGTTTCCTTGAATTTACCCATGCCCAATTGAATACAAGGCAATTTCTTCAGTTTTGCAACAGCGGCCCGGAAGGATCGGACCGGGTCTAAAGTGAAGGCCGCGAAGCCGCCGTATTGAACCACTGCCCCTGCGCTGTTTCATAGGCCATGGCCGCTTGAAACACATCGCCATCACAATAGGTCCGGCCGACGATCTGGATGCCGGTGGGAACGCCATTCCGCGCATGCCCCGAAGGAACAGAAACCACCGGGCAACGGCTCATGGTGTTGAACGGCGTCGTCATCACCCAGCCGAGGAAAGGATTGGAAATGGTCTTGCCGTTGATCTTCACCGAATCCTTCGATTGATCGAAGTCGGCGGGAACCGCGGCAAGTGCCGTGGTCGGGCAGACCAGCACATTGTATTTTTCCAGCATCGGCCCCAGCGTTGAATACATCTTGTTGGCTACATCCAGGGTTCGGACAAAGTCCACCGCCTTGGACTTCTGGCCTTGCTGGGCGAATTGCCGCGCGTAGCTCGTCATGTCCTTGCCATGTTTTTTCAACAGCCTGGAAAGCGACGCGCCGAAGAGATGTCTCAGATAATCCATCCCCGCCTCGAGCACCTCTTCGGTCCAGCCGAGATCGACCGTCTCCACCGTGGCGCCAAGCGAGCGGAACACTTCGAGTGCGGCCAGCGTGTTCTTCTGCACCTCGCGGTCCACTTCGAAGAAACCGAGGTCCATCGAAAAGGCGATCTTCCAGCCCTTGATCGGCTTGTATGCCGTGGGCAGCGTGAGCTTCGGCCTGAGCGTGGAAATATCAAGCGGGCTTGGTCCCGACATCACATTTTGCAGGGTGATCGCGTCCTCTACCGTCCGCGCCAGAGGGCCTGTATGGCAATAGAAATCCAGGTTGAACGGCGGGTCATCCGGATTGCGGCCGTAGGGTGGTTTGTAGCCCACCAGCCCGCAGGTCGACGCCGGAATCCGGATCGACCCGCCAATGTCCGATCCCGTGGCAATGGCGGAAGTGCCGGACGCCAGCGAAGCGGCAGAGCCGCCGGATGAACCGCCAGGCGTGAACTTGCGGTTCCACGGATTGCGGGTTACACCCCAAAGCCGCGACCAGGTGTAGCCGGCGCAGGAAAATTCCGGCGTGGCGGTCCGCGCATGAACAATCCCGCCCGCCGCGATGATTCTTTCATTCATTGGCGAGGTATGATCGCCAATATAGTCCTTCATGATGAGCGAGCCGTTCGAGGTGGGCTTTCCCTTGATATAGCTTTCGTCCTTGATGCCTATGGGCAGGCCTTCAAGCGCCCCGGTGCGTGCCCCCTTTGCATATTTCGCCTCGGCTTTCTTCGCCTGCGCCATGGCCTCGTCGAAATGGGTATATGTCAGGCAGTTGGTTTTCTTTGCCGTGGATTCGGCCCGGGCGATGGTGGCCCGCATCAGTTCGACCGGCGAAAGCTTCTTCGCCTTGAATTGGCGCAAGGCTTCGGCGGCGGGCAGATAGCAGAGGTCGAGATCGGTCATTTCAATGCTCCGGCAATGGCGTGAATGGCGCGGAAGGTGGCCACATCAAAGGGCCGGTTCAAGAAATCCGGCCAGCTTGATAGCTTGACCACCACCATGTTGTAGTCCCAGTTGATATAGATGAGCTGGCCGAAAACACCCTTGGCCAGAATGGCCCGCGACATCGGATCTTCTATCCAGAATTGGTTCTTGTAGGCCCCCTGTGGCATTGAAAAAGTATAAGGCTCGCCGAAGATGCGGTGATTGCCGATGAGCGTGGCCTCTATCCAGGACGACGTAATGATGAAGCCGCCGC
>JBBQNU010000131.1:0-9020 GCA_038330285.1 Hyphomicrobiales bacterium
ACTGACGCTCACCACCAATGGCAGCCAGCTTGCGAAATATGCCGCCGAGCTTGCGGCCCACGGGGTGCGCCGGATCAATGTGTCGGTGGATACGCTCGACGCCACCAAGTTCAAGCAGATTACCCGCTGGGGCGATCTTGCAAAAGTGAAAGAAGGCATCCGCGCCGCGCAGGCGGCGGGCCTCGCTATCAAGATCAATGCGGTGGCGCTGAAGGGCGTCAACGAGCAGGAGATTCCCGACATGATCCGCTGGTGCGGCGATGAGGGCATGGACCTGACACTCATCGAAACCATGCCGCTCGGCGACATCGAGGGCGACCGCACCGATCAATACCTGCCGCTCTCGGTGGTGCGGGCCCAGCTGATGGACCAGTTCACGCTGGAAGACATTCCCTACAAGACGGGCGGGCCGGCGCGTTATGTCAAAGTGAAGGAAACCGGCGGGCGGCTCGGCTTCATCACGCCGCTTACCCATAATTTCTGCGAAAGCTGCAACCGGGTGCGGCTTACCTGCACCGGCACACTGTACATGTGCCTGGGCCAGGAGGACGCCGCCGACCTGCGCGCGCCCTTGCGCGCCTCGGAAGGCAATGAGCTTCTCAGCACCGCCATCGATGAAGCCATCGGCCGCAAGCCCAAGGGCCATGACTTCATAATCGACCGGCGCCACAACAAGCCCGCCGTCTCGCGCCACATGAGCGTGACGGGGGGATAGCGAGAATTTCCTCATGCTGAGGCACACGGCGCAGCCGGGCCTCGATGCATCTCTCTCCGCTTCCGCCAGCCCTTCGAGGCCCTGCTCCGCAGGGCACCTCAGGGTGAGCGTTAAGACACGGCGGCCCCCACCAAGGCATGAGAATTTTGCGGTGCTGCGTCACGCTGCGGCGCTTTGCGGGTTGAAGCGATTGCCGCTACATCGCTGCCATGCTTTCGCGCCAGAGTCATATTTTTCAGGCAGGCCTTTACATGGTCCTGTGCACGGCCTGTTTTGTCTGCGGCGACAGCTTCATCAAGGTCATCGGCAATACGCTGCCCGTCGGCCAGATCATGGCCGTCCTCGGCCTCCTGTCCAGCGTCTTCCTGCTCGCCATCTGCGCCCAGCAGGGCATCCTGCGACAGATACCGATGATTTTTTCGCGGGCCGTGCTGCTGCGCTCCATCCTCGACCTCGCGGCAGGCTTCATGTTCATTTCGGCGCTCATGAACATGCCGCTCGCCAACATGGCGGCCATTATGCAGAGCGTGCCGCTGGTTGTGGTGCTGGTGGCCATCCTCTTTCTTGGCGAGAAGGGCGGCAGCAAACGGATTGGCGCGGTGATCGCCGGATTTGTCGGGGTCATGCTGGTGGTGAAGCCCGCGCCGCAGAGCCTTTCGATTTACCAGCTTCTCGCTCTGGGCACGGTCGTCGTGGTGGCCCTGCGCGATGTGGTGACCCGGAAAATCCCGCCCCATGTTCCCTTGCTCATTGTCGCTCTTGCAAACGCCGTTTTCGCCGGTATCGGCGGTCTGGGATTTGGCGTCCTCCAGGGCTTCGAGGCCCTGCAATCCTGGCAGATGTTCGTGCTGCTCGGCGCCAGCATCTTCATCACCCTGGGCTACATCTTCATTGTCGCCACGGTGCGGCTGGGCGAGCTTTCCGCCACGGCCCCATTCCGCTATTCGGAGGTGCTGTTTGCCATCATCGCGGGAATTCTCGTGTTCCACGAATATCCCGACCTTCTGGCCTACACCGGCATGGCATTGATCATCGCGGCGGGGCTTTACGCCGCCCGCCAGGAAAGCGCCCGCAGCCATGATGCCAAGGTGGAGTTGATGCCGCCAGTGCTATAGAAGGAATCGATGCTTTCCCCCTCCCGGACTCAGCCGCTGCGCGCCGGACTTTACATGGTCATCGCCATGGCCTGCTTTATCCTCAATGACAGTTGCATAAAGACCATCGGCACCACCCTGCCACTGGGCCAGATCATCACCATCCGCGGGGTGCTTTCGGTAATGGTGGTCGCCATGATCTGCGCCCATCAGGGCGTGCTTGGCAGCGTGCCTTCGCTGTTCACGCCAAAAGTCCTGGCGCGCTCGCTGCTTGATGTGGCGGGAACCTTTCTGTTCCTGACCGCGTTAATGCACATGCCGATTGCCAATCTCACCGCCATTTTGCAAAGCGTTCCGCTGGCGGTGGTTCTGGTCTCGGTGATTTTCCTCAAGGAGAAAGTGGGGCTGCGGCGCGCTGCAGCCATTGTCCTGGGCTTTGTGGGCGTATTGCTGATCGTGCGGCCAACGCCCTCCACCTTCACCATTTACGAAGTTCTGGCGCTGGGCATCGTCTTCATCCTGGCGTTCCGCGACCTGATTACCAAGCGGATTCCCGACCATATACCCACCTTCATCATTGCTCTTGCCAATGCCAGCTTTGTGGCTCTTGGCGGTCTCGCCTATGGGCTCTACCAGGGTTTTCAAAGTATGGCGCTCTGGCAATTCGGGCTGCTTGCGGCGGCGGCCACTTTACTGGCCACGGGCTATGTGTTCATGGTTTCCACGCTGCGCCTGGGCGATCTTTCAGGCACGGCTCCTTTCCGCTATTCCAACGTGCTGTTTGCCATCATGCTCGGCATGATGTTTTTCGGCGAGTTTCCCGATGCCCTGTCCTACGCCGGCATGGTGCTGATCATTGCCGCGGGCATTTATGCCGCACACCGGGAAGCCAAGCTTAACAGATCCGTGACTGAACCACGGTGAAGGCACCTGCGTACAACTGAAAAGACACATAAGGAACTTTTCCATGCGCGCCAAATTGCTCAGTCTCGCCACCGCCGTCCCGGAGCATGAACTCCGGACGGAAGAGGTCATGGTTGAAGCCGCCAAAATTTTCGGCGGCCGCCAGGAGGATTTTGACCGGATGATGCCGGTCTATGCCAATACGGGCATCAACATGCGCTATTCCGCCTGTTCCTATGACTGGTTCCGCGCCGAACAGGGCTGGCCGGAACGCTCGGAAGCTTTTGTCACCGTGGCCTCGCATCTTTTCGGCGTGGTTTCTGGCCGTGCCCTCGAACAGGCCGGATTGGAAGCTGACCAGATCGATACCATCGTGATGATTTCGTCCACCGGCATTGCCACGCCCACCATCGAAGCACGGGTGATGAGCGAGCTGGGCTTTCGTGATGACGTCGCCCGGGTACCGGTGTTTGGGCTGGGCTGCGCTGGCGGCATCGCCGGCCTTTCATTGGCGGCACGGCTCGCAGTGTCCCAGCCCGAGAGCAATGTGCTAGTGGTCGTCATTGAGTTATGTTCCCTTACGTTCCGCCGGGATGAAATGACCAAATCCAACATCATTGCCACGGCGCTGTTTGGCGATGGCGCCGCCGCCGCCATCGTTTCAACCAAGGGCAAGAACAGCCATGGCGAGATCGAGTTCACCGGCGAGCATACCTGGCCCGATACGATTGATGTCATGGGCTGGCGCATGGATAATGTCGGTTTCAGCGCCATCTTCTCGCGCAGCATTCCGGACCTGGCATTGCGTGACCTGCGCCCGGCGGCGGACAAGTTCCTGCGCGGCCACAACATGACCTTTGATCATATCGGGGCTTATTCCTTCCATCCGGGCGGGGCCAAGGTTATCGCGGCCATTGAAACGGCCTTCGATCTGGAAAGCGGCAGGCTGGTTGATGAGCGCAAAATCCTGGCGGGCTATGGCAACATGTCGGCGCCCACGGTTCTTTTTGTGCTGAACGAAGGCCTGAAGGAAAATTTCATCGGACGGCGTTTCGTCTCGGCCCTGGGACCGGGCTTTACAGCGGGCTTCCTCACCATGCTACAATAACGCCATGTGGACAAATTTCACCATTCTTGCGCTGGTCACCCTGCAACGCCTCGTGGAGCTTTCCATCGCGCGTCGCAACACCAAGCGCCTGCTCGACAATGGCGGGATTGAAGTCAGCTCCGGCCATTATCCGCTGATTGTTTTATTCCATGCCATTTGGCTTGGCGGGCTTTGGTACATGGTGTGGGGCGAAGTGGTAAGCTGGCCCTTGGCCTTGGCCTACCTTGTTCTGCAAACCGCGCGTGGCTGGATCATTGCCGTGCTTGGCAGCCGCTGGACCACCCGCATTATCGTCGTTCCCGGCGAGACCTTAAGCGTAGCAGGCCCCTACAAGTATTTCCGCCACCCGAATTACATGATCGTGGCGGCGGAAATTTTTATCCTGCCGCTGGTTTTTGGCCTCTGGTGGTATGCCATCATCTTCGGCTGTATCAACCTGGCCCTGCTCTTCTGGCGGATCAGGGAGGAAGAGCGGGCGCTCAAGCCCTTGCGCGGTGAAACTCAGTTTCCGGTTGAACCGTCCATTTGAGGGTGTTCCTCCGCCACGTCGCCCACATGGGCCATGACATCCACCACTCCGGCATGCTCGAATTTTAGCTGGAGCATGATCATGCCACCCTTTTTCAAGGGGGCTTTCAATCCCATGAGCATGATGTGATAGCCGCCGGGCTTGAGCTCCACGCTGCCGCCCGCCGGAATTTCGAGTCCCGCGATGGGCCGCATCGTGGCCACTCCATCTTTTTCGACAGTTTCATGTACTTCCGCTGTGGAAGCTGATTCCGTAGTAATTTGCACAAGCTTATCGGGCGCCGCGGCCTGGTTGCTCAAGGTCATGTAAACCGCCCCGGCCTTCGCTGTGGACATGGCAGAGGCGCGGGCAAAAGCCCCCTTCACCATCACGTCATTGGCCAAAACGCCGGGTGTTGATGCTAGGATGGAGCCTAGGGTGAGGGCCGTGGCAGTGAGGACTTCGAGGACAAGTTTACGCATGGGGCGGAGATTGCCGGAGATTTGGGCTGGAATGTGTCATTTCACGCGCGGCATCGGGTCGCGCGGTTTCTGTGCCCTGCTCGCGCTGGCGGCACCTGCCCTTGCGCAGGGCAAAACCCCGGTGGTCATTGAACTGGTGCTGGCGCTGGACAGTTCAGCCAGCGTCGATGCACGGGAATTCCAGTTGCAGAATGAAGGCATTGCACTTGCGTTCCGGGATCCGGAAGTGTTGCTGGCGGTGGACAATCTCAAGCCCTTTGGGGCGGCGATTGCAATTGTGCAGTGGGGCGGGCCAGGCGAAACCCAGGTGGTGCTGCCCTTCACCCATATCGAGGGCGCCCGGGATGCCAAGGCTTTCGGCTTCCGCGTGACTCTCGTGCGCCGCTGGATGCGGGCCAGCGTCACGTCCCTTGCTGCGGGTATCGCCGATTCCGCCGCGCTCCTTGAAGCCAATGCGTTCGAAGGCCAGCGCAAGGTGATCGACGTTTCCGGTGACGGCCCTGACAACAGCGGCGGTGACCTTGAAGCGGCGCGCAACAACGCCCTGGCGTCCGGCATCACCATCAACGGCCTCTCCATCGAAGCGGAAGAAGCGGGCCTTCATGCCTATTATCTTGAGCACGTCATCATCGGCGCCGATTCATTCGCCGAGCCGGCCCAGGGCTTTGAAGATTTCGCCCGGGCCATCAAGGAAAAACTTCTGCGTGAGTTAAGGCCGCTGGGATCGTGATCACCCCGGCATGTGCCTCCGCCACAGGGGCTTCAGCAATTCGAGAAGTAGCAGCAAGGCCGTGGCGGCTGCCAGTGCCAGCGCGAGGTCAGCAGCATGCATCGGGCCGAAGCGGAACAGTTCGCTGGCGAAGGGCCACAGCAGCGTCAGCCCCAACGTGGTGCATACCATGACAAGGACCAGGGCCAGCGCGGCATTCGGGCGGGTAAATGCTTCCAGCAGAGAGCTGCTGTAGGAGCGGTCGACAAAAATAAGGCTGACGATTGACAGCACGAGCGAGAAGAACGCAAGGGCGCGGACCTCCGCCTCGGGCATGCCGTGCTGGTGCGCCACGATGAAGATGGTTGCGACAATGGCGAGCGCCAGGGTTCCCTGCAGCATGCTCCAGCCGATCAGGCTCCAGGAAAAAAGCGGTTCCTCGGGCTTGCGCGGAGGCTTTTGCATCACGTCCTTCTCCTCGGTCTCGGCTTCGAAGACGAGGGTGCAGACGGGATCGATCACCATCTCCAGAAAGGCGATGTGCATGGGCCAGAAGATGATGGGCAGGCCAAAGAGAAGCGGGATGAGGGCGAGGCCGGCGATGGGCACATGCACCGAGAGAACGAAGCCCATGGCCTTGCGCAGATTGTCGTAGATGCGGCGGCCGAGCAGGATGGCCTTGACGATGGAGCCGAAGTCATCATCGAGCAGCACGATTGCCGAGGCCTCGCGCGCCACGTCGGTGCCGCGCCCGCCCATGGCAATGCCGATATGGGCGGCCTTGAGCGATGGCGCATCGTTGACGCCGTCGCCGGTCATGGCGACAATCTCGCCATTGGCCTTGAGGGCGGAGACAATGCGCAGTTTCTGCTGCGGCATGATGCGGGCGAATATGGTAGTGGCCCGGACCGCCTGGGCAAGTTCCCCGTCGCCCAGGCTTTCAACCTCTTCACCGGTGATAATCCGATCGACGGCAAGCTCCGCCTGAAAGGCAATGGCGCGGGCGGTGGCGGGATAATCGCCGGTGATCATCACCACCCGGATGCCCGCGGAGTGGCATTGACGTATCGCTTCCGGCACGCTGGCCCGCAGCGGATCGGCGAGGCCCACCAGTCCGACGAAGGTAAAATGGAAATCCTGCGGAGTTTTCGGCAGCGTCTTGCCGGTGAAGGTGGCGCGGGCCACGCCGAGGACACGAAGCCCTTCGGCGGCCATGGCCTCGGCATTCCGGGTGACGGCGGCCCGGTCCCTGGCACTCAGATGGCAAAGCCCGGCAATGGCTTCCGGCGCGCCCTTCGCGGACACCGTGAACTTGCCCTTGCCACCCCCTGCCTGCCAAGCGTGGGTGATGGCCAGGAGATTGGGGCGAAGCCCATAGGTGCGGATCAGCGCGAGATTTGCATCGGGCTTCTGCTTTGCGTCTTTGGCGTGGCTCTTTCCAAGCTCATGAAAGGCCTTGTCCATGGGATCAAACGGCTCCGGGGCGCTAGCCAGAAGGCCAAAGGCAGCAAGCTCGGCGAAGGCTTTCGGGAGTTTTTGCGGAGCGCCGCCGCCCATGACCAGGCTTTCGCCGGTCTTCAGCCGCAGTTCGGCAATCCGCATCCGGTTTTCGGTCAGGGTTCCGGTCTTGTCGGTGCAGAGGACGGTGGCGGAGCCCAGGGTTTCAATAGCCGCGGCCCGGCGGGTCAGAACCCGGGCCCGGGAAATCCGCCAGGCCCCCATCGCCATGAAGACCGTGAGCACCACCGGAAATTCCTCCGGCAGCATCGACATGCCAAGGGCGATGCCAGCCAGGACCGCATCCAGCCAGCCGCCGCGCAGCGAGCCATAGAGCAGCACCGCCGCAAGGCTGACGACGGCGCCAACCAGCGCGAAGATGCGCACCAGCCGCCGGGTTTGGGCCTGCAGGCGGGGCGGTTCTGTTTCCACGAGCTTAAGCGATTGGCCGATTTTCCCGATCTCGCTCAAAAGGCCGGTTGCCGTTACTTCAGCAACTCCGGTGCCCCGCACGATGAGCGCTGCGGAGAATACAAAGGGCAGGTCATCGCCACCTGGACTACGGTTTTCAGTTTTCCCCGCGGCAATCTTGCGCACCGGCACAGACTCGCCCGTCAGCAGCGATTCATCGGCTTGCAAATCCTGGGCCTGGAGCAACCTGGCATCGGCGGGAACCCGGTCGCCCTCGGCAAGCACGATGATGTCGCCGCGCACGACCTCGCGTCCGGCGATCCGCCGGCGCTCGCCATCGCGGATCACAAGAGCGCGGGGACTGGTCAGGTCGCGCAGGGCTTCGAGCACCCGTTCGGTGCGGGTTTCCTGCACAACCGTTATGAAGATCGAGAGCGTGGCGAAGGCGAGAAGCACAATTGCCTCTTCGAGACTGCCAAGGAGAAGGTAGACAGCCCCTCCCCCCAGCAGCAAGGCCAGCATCGGCTCGCGCAGCACTTCCAGCGCGATGCGCAACGGCGTGCGGCGGTCAGACTGCGGCAATTCATTGGGACCTTCCGACAGCAGCCGCGCCTGCGCCTGCGCCGCACTCAGGCCGCGCACAGACACTGTTGTCGATTCCGCTGTGCTCAATTTTCCCTCGGCAAACGTGTCTATCCTTCTTGACGCTGCACACGCAACATGGGGATGACGAAACAGCAGGCGGTCATTCCAATTCCGCCACCAGCTTCTTCGCCGCCGCCCGCAATTCCCTGTCGGTGAAACCCGCGAAGCTCAGGAGCAGGCCCTGCTCCCTCTGCCTGCCCGTGCAGTGGCTCGACAGGGATTGTGCTTCAAGGCCGGCGCGGGCGAGCTTTGCCACCATCTCTTCGTCATTCTCGCCCGGCTTCAGGCGCAGCAAGAGCATGAGGCCCGAGGGCGAGGCGTCGATGGTGAAGCGCGAGCTTCCCTCCAGCGCTTCAATCAGCGCCTCGCGCCGGGCCGCATAAATCCTGCGCATGCGGCGGATGTGAATGGCGAAAGTCCCAGACGTCATGAACTCGCACAGGGCGGGCTGGGCCATGAGCGATGGCGGCGCGCCATGGGCCAGGCGCTCGGCGCGGAAACGTTCGGCGAGATATTTGGGCACAACGATGTAGCCCAGCCGCAGCAGCGGTGAAAAAACTTTTGAAAAGCTGCCGGAGTAAATCACCCGCGCCTTGCGGTCGAGGCTCATGAGCGCCGGCAGGGGCCGGCCGACATAGCGGTACTCGCTGTCGTAATCATCCTCGATGACGATGGCCTTGGCCTCATCGGCCCAATCGAGCAATTCAAGCCGTCGCGACAAGGGCATGGTGACGCCGGTTGGATATTGCCGCGCTGGCGTCACGAAAGCGCCGCGTGCATTCCCCGCCCGCTCGCGGCCCTTCACCACCATGATTCCTTCCCGGTCAACCGGCACGGCGACAGTCTTGACACCGCCCATGGAGAACACGCGGCGCGCCGTGGGGTAACCCGGCTCTTCCATCCATATCTTGTCACCCGCCTTGAAGATGGAGCGGTTAATCAGGTCAA
>JBBQNU010000132.1:0-8977 GCA_038330285.1 Hyphomicrobiales bacterium
TGGAGGAATGACTACAATCACAACCGGCCCCACACGAGCCTCAATGGGCTCACGCCAATCGAATTTGCAAACCGGTCCAGATTGGACCAAAACCTGAACAGGGCTAACTTATGAACGAGGGCATAAAGGGGAGCAGGTCACCGACCACCCAGACTTTCAACATCGGCGCTGCCTCAACAACTGGTTGGTCGGGTCAAGCCCGACCATGGAGAGTGGGGGTGGCTGTTGAGATTTATTTTCCTACCCCCGTTGACACGTTCCTATTCCAGGGATATGTTCCTGTTTTGTTTTTTACAAGGAAGCACATGGACTGGGACTTGGCCATCAAACGCAATAGTGAAGCGCTGGTGGAGATCGTCGCGGACCTGTTTGACAGGCTGGGGCTTGTGGGCGAAGAAACGGTTTCGCGGATTGCCTGGCCCGCCTACCGGGCCGTGCTGCGCGTGCTCCGTCCTGCCGAATCCGCTGTTCGGCGGCTGATCGTCGTTGCGGCGCGGGGCCTTGTTGTAAAGCCTGCAATTGCCCGTCCAAGGGCGGCGGGGGCAAAAAGACCAAGGAAAGGCGGAATTTCGCGCGTCCCCTTGTTCCAGCTCTTCGAACCGCACCCACGCATCATGCGCCCGCGCCGCAGGGCGCCGAGGCGGCCCGGCCCGCGCATCCACATGTTCAACGCCGATGGTGAATTTATAACCATTGGGCCACCGCTGCAGCCGGCAGAAACTCCTGCTCCCGCCCGGACCAAATCCGCTGATGGCCTGGTCAATGCCACCCGCCTCATCCGCCGGCTCGAGGCCCTCGAGGCCGCCCTTGCGGACCTGCCGCGCCAGGCCAATCGCCTTGCTCGCTGGAGGATGCGGCAGGCGGCGTCACCCGACCCAAGTTTCAAGCGGCCGCTTCGCCCCGGCCGTCCTCCCGGCTACCGCCGCAGGAAAACCCACGAGGTCGATGACCTGCTAAGCGAGTGCGACTGGCTGGCCTTCCGCGCCGCGATGACCGATACGAGCTGAGATGGAAATCATCCGTCTACAGAGTAATGTGACACTCACTCACGTCTGTCATCGGCGGAAGGGCGGTGAAAAAGACTGCTTGACTAATCGGCTCGGCCATCCATATACCATCCATGTGGATGGTAAAAAATGAACGCTAAAATCTATAAATTCCCGGAAAACCTGGCGGAGAGTGAGAAAATCACCATCAATCTGGGTTTTGTTGACTTGGGCCACATTGATCTGCTGGTGCGGGACGGTTTTTACAGCAACCGGACCGATTTCATCCGCACCGCCATTCGCAATCAGCTGGCCCAGCATTCCGAGCAATCCAAAAAATCGATTACCCGCCAGACGATGGAGCTGGGGCTCCGGCACTATACGAAGTCAGACCTCGAGGCGCTGCAAGCCGCGGGCGAAAAGCTCCGGATCAAAGTTCTGGGCTTGGTCACCATAGCAAGTGACGTTCCGCCCTCGCTGGCACTGGCCACCATCGAGTCCATTGCCGTTCTCGGTGCGCTGCACGCCAGCAAAGAAATCAAAACTGCTTTGGCTGACCGCATCATCTAGCGGTGTGGCGCCAATTTCCAAAGGATCAATCAAGATAATGAGTCTCAGAACATCAATACAAGAGGCATTGAACCTCACACGCTCGCAGCGTTTGACGGAGGCCACCCAGAAAATTCAGGCGGCTCTCCTGGGACGATCGCAAACCGCCAGCGCACCCGCCCCAAGAGCCCAGGCGAAATCTTCAGGAAAATCTCCGCGACCCCTGGCCCACGTCGTTCAGGCGCTGCAGAAGTTGAAACAATCCCCGTTCCCCTTGGGAAAAGCGGGGCGAGGGCCAAGCCTGACCGAACCTGAAATCGTTGATGGGGCACAGTTCCTGACCCGGTCATTTTCCTGCAATGCGGGGTCGCGCTCTTACCGGCTTTACGTTCCCAAGCATAAGCCGGATATCCAGCGTCCGCTTTTGATCATGTTGCATGGCTGCAAGCAAAACCCTTCGGATTTCGCGGTGGGTACGGGCATGAATAGCCTCGCCGAAAAGCATGGACTGCTCGTGGCCTATCCAGCGCAAACCCAATCCGCCAACCCTTCGGCCTGCTGGAACTGGTTTGATCCCGGGCATCAGCTTCCGGGCAGGGGAGAGCCCGCGATTATCGCTGGCCTCACCGCGGAAATAATAGAGTCCCATGACATTGATCGAAAGAAAGTTTTTGTTGCGGGGCTCTCCGCCGGCGGGGCCATGGCGGTGGTCATGGGAGAAACTTACCCTGCGTTGTTTTCAGCTGTGGGCGTTCATTCCGGCCTTCCTTACAAAAGTGCTAATGACGTGGTTTCGGCTTTTGCAGCCATGCGTGGCGACGCCGCCCGGATGAAGGCACTTCCAAAACTCAGAACCATCGTTTTTCACGGAGATGCGGACGGCACAGTGGCCCCGTCAAATGGCGCGAACATTGTCGCCGGCGCGGCTTTTTCAACGGCTGAAGCCGAACGTGCCGGCGGCCAGTACACGCGGCGCGTAGCCCGGGATTCGCGCGGGCTGCCGCTGTTTGAGCATTGGCTTCTGCATGGGGCAGGGCACGCCTGGTCGGGAGGAAATTCAGCGGGGAGCTACACGGATGCAGGCGGCCCCAATGCTTCGGCAGAGCTGCTGCGTTTCTTCCTGGAAGGCTAGCGGCATTCTCTTGCCGATGTTTTGATTCAATAGCAGCCGAAACTGGATCTGCTGCCGGATTATACCGGCTCCTAGCGCAGGTTAGGGGAACTTTCGGGGCTGGCAAGCATTGTTGAGCATGAGTTCAATAATTGCACCCCTGAAGGACCGAACCTGATGAAAAAGCTCTTTTTGATTTTGACTTCTGCTGCCTTGATCCTTCTCTCGATTCCGGCAGTGGCCATGACCGAGGAAGAGTGCGCCGCGATGTGGAAACAGGCGGACGCAAACAGCGATGGAGCGTTGAACGGAGCGGAGGCAGATCGTTATCTGGCGCTGATGCGGATGTCCAACAGGACCATGGCCGCTGACGGCACCATGACCGAAACGCTGTTCCAGGAGAATTGCAAGACAGACATTTTCACCGTCACGGCGGCTGAGGAAGGCGCTCCCTTTGAGGGAGCCAATAGTTTCACCGAGTACCAGGCCCAAGACCGCGTCATCGCGCGGGGCATGGGGAGTGTTTCCACCCTGACAAAAGACGACAAGGGCGTTTGGCGGGGGACCGCGCAAGTGGACGGAAAAAGCGTGAATGTCGCGGTCGATTTTAAAGGCAATGTCGTAACGCAATAACCAATCTTCCCCATGCAATGAAAGGAAAAGACATGCAAACCCTGACAAAAGTCTACGAACACCACGAGGTGGCGCGCCAGGTCGTAAGTGAGCTCGAAACGGCAGGTTTTCCCTCTTCGTCGATCAGCCTCCTCGCAAACAAGGTTATTAGCGATCAATACGCCGATGTCGGTGAGGCATCGGAGGCTGGCACGGGCGCCGGGCTGGGAGCGACCGTTGGTGGCGCAGCGGGCCTTCTTGCGGGGCTCGGGGTGCTTGCAATTCCTGGTCTTGGCCCGGTTGTCGCGGCAGGCTGGCTTGCATCGACCGTTGTCGGCGCAGTGGCCGGCGGCTTCACCGGTGGTCTGGTCGGAGCCCTCATCGACGCTGATGTTCCCGAAGAACACGCTCATGTTTATTCCGAAGCCGTGCGTCGTGGCGGAACCCTGCTGTCGGTTAGGGTTGAAGACGATGAGGTTGTCCTGGCGCGCTCAATTCTTGACCGGCACGCCGCGATTGATCCCGTCAATCGTGGCAGCGAATACCGTGAATCAGGTTGGAACCGGTTTGATCCGGCAGCTACAGATTTCGTGCCCGAGGGTATCGAAGTGGAGCAGGCCGCGCGACGCGTGGTTTAGACCCGCTTGTTGTATTTACTTGGACGCCTCGTGAACCTCATCCCGGGTTCGCGGGGCGTTTTTAGCTCATGCAGAATTGTATCCGATGTCTAAAAAACCCAGAGAAAAATCCCGAAAACCCATTTCCCGCGGTATGCGCATTATCGAGATTGGCCCGAAGGAGTTTCTGCATTTGGCAAAAGATGCCGGAATCAATTGGAACTCGGACGGTGCCGCCAGCATGGGAGCGGCTATCGCCTTCTACACAATTTTCTCCATTGCGCCGTTGCTGATTATCACCATGGCAATAGCCGGATTTTTCTTCGGGGCGGACGCCGCGCAGGGGCAGGTCTAAAAATGGCCTGGCAGGCGATCAACTTCGCTGTCAGCTTTATCATCATCACGGGCCTGTTCGCGATGCTGTTTAAACTGCATCGGTAAGAGCGGCGTTGTGTCCGGATGTGGGGCCGCGGGAGCCGGCATCGCCATGGTGTTGTGGGTTTACTACTCGGCCCAGATTTTTCTGCTGGGCGCCGAATTCACCTGGCTCTACGCGCAAAGATTTGGTTCCAGGAAAGCTTCAGCGGAAACGTGGGAAAGGGCCGATTTATAAGCAGCCTTGCTCAGAGCTGGGATTCTATGGGCAGCAGTCCCGCCAGCCACGCGCCGATGCGCCGGGACAATGGTGAATGCGGTTCGGTGAAATGCACTGCCGGTTTTGCGCCTTCGTCTTCGAGCCAAACGATCCGACCATTTTGCGTGGCGAGCCGGTAGCTTCCCTGCATTTGAGTCTGGAGGAGTTCCGCAAGCTGAATTGAAATCGAATCGGATTCGAACACTATTCCCATTTCCGTATTTATGGATTTTGACCGGGGATCGAGATTGAAAGATCCGACAAACGCAACTCTGCGATCGGCAACGCACGCTTTGGTATGCAGGCTTGCGGTCCGTGAGCCAAAAAGCGATATCTTGGTGCGTCCGGTGCTGGATTTTTGTTCGAAAAGTGCAATTCCACTTTCAACCAAGGCCAGGCGGTATTTGGCATAGGCACTGTGGACCATCATCACGTCGGTTGCCGCAAGCGAGTTTGTCAAAATATACGTGGTGACATTTCGGCGCTGCAAATCCAGCAGTAAAGAAAGGCCGTCAGGGCCTGGTATAAAGTAAGGCGAGGACAAGAGCAGTTCTTGCTGCGCGCCCGACATGAGATCGAAGATGCGCCTGGCAATCCAGTGATCGGCTTTGCCGGCCTGAGCTTTCTCGGGAGGGTCGGCAATGACTTCTGCCTTGGCTATCCATTCCAGATTTTGCAGGTCCTGGATCATGGAACTCTTGAACCGTTGCCCGGTGTGCTGGATGTAGCTGGCCGCACGATAAGAAGCAGAGTGCTGGGCCAGCCTATAGCGCAGCTTTGCAAGTTTGCCGCGGCGGATCCGGTGGAGAGACGTGATTGGCAGCGTTGCATCGCAATTCCAGTAAGAGTCAAAGATTTTCTCGGCATCCGCAACGGCCCTGCCGGCAAGGAGTATGTCTATGTCGCTGAAACTTGCCCCGGTTGCCGCCCCAAAATAGGCGTCGCCGACGTTGCGGCCGCCGACAATCGCTATGCGGCCATCGGCGATCCAGCACTTGTTGTGCATCCGGCGCGTGGCAGAGAAGTAACGTACGGCGAGTTCGATGCCGCGGCGTGTGGGACTTGTCCTGCTACGGCTTGGGTTGAAGAGGCGTACTTCGATCCCGTGATGCGTGTTGAGGGCCAGATAGGTGGAGTCGAGGCCCATGGAATTGATGTCATCGAGCATCAATCGCACCCGGACGCCCCGGTCGGCGGCTGCCAGGATTTCTCTGGCAAGCAGTTTGCCTGTTACATCGCTCTTCCAATAGTAATACTGAAGATCAAGGCTCCTCCCGGCCTCGCGGGCAAGATCAAACCTGAAGCGGAAGGCCTCCAGGTCGTCATTAATTATCCGAATGCCGCTCTTCCCGCCGTGATTTCGGATATCCGCAATTAACCTCCTGTCCAGCTCGGTGCCATCGTCTTCGGTCGGAAGGGAATAGCTGTTGGCGCCTTTATCGCGCTGACCTCTGGCCCCATACAATACGACGGCGACCGCAGCAGCCAGTAATACTAATAATCCGGCAACCAGATAGGCCAAAATCATAACGTGTTGGAACCTTTCTTGCCCATCAAACGTAATATTGCCTATAAGTAACGCTTCTCGAAGCCTAATGTTTCCATTGCCCGGACAATGGATTATCAAGGCACACACGGCAAAATGCTTCAACCCAGAGTTCACCACTTGAGACGAAGAATAATTCCGTGGCTTGCGCAATTGAAGCGCCGGAGCGCCAATGTTACCGGTGGCGAGGAAGCGCAGCCAAACGCATCCAAATTAACTATCGCGTCTTACAACGTTCACAAATGCGTTGGAAACGACGGGGTATTCGATCCAATACGCATCAAAAATGTCATTCTTCAGCTCGACGCAGATATTGTCGTTCTCCAGGAAGCCGATGCGAGGTTCGGCGAACGCGAGGGCCTTCTTGACCTTGATTATCTTCACCTCATGGGCGGTTACCGGTCAATCTTCAGCCCAGACCGCAATTCACGCAGCCACGGGTGGCATGGGAATGTCGTATTGTACCGAAACGGCATCGTTAATCACGTCCATCAGCTGGAATTGCCTGGGCTCGAGCCGCGCGGTGCACTCATCGTGGACTTTGTCGTCGGTGAAACATCCTTCCGCCTGCTTGCGGTGCACCTCGGCCTGTTGAGGAGGTCGCGCAAGAAGCAGGTCGAGGCAATCATCGCGGCTGCAGATCCTCACCCGCTGCGCCATGTGATTGTCATAGGTGACATGAACGAATGGCGTCTCGAACGGCGGTCGGCTCTCGAGCTGTTCAAGTCACATTTCGTCGAGATTTCGGCCAAGCTGCCGAGTTACCCCTCGCGCTATCCCGTTCTGCCTCTTGACCGCCTTTTTGTGAGCCGTGGTTTGAGAGTTGAAAGCCTGAGTGTCGTGGACACGCCCCTTACCCGGCTTGCATCCGACCACTTGCCGGTCAATGCAAAAATTTCCATTGAGAATTCTAAAGCTGGCGAGAGAAGCTAACCACCTGGAATACGCGGCAAGAGGTAGATTTCCGCGCCTTCGGGAAGCGCCTGGTCCCAGGTGTCTCGGTAGATTTTTCCGTTGATGGAGACGGCGATGCCGCGCTGCAGGTGGGGCTCGAAGGCAGGGTATTGTTCGGCCAGCATCTTGAAAAGCTCGCGGATGTTTTTAGCCTCCACGGAAACGGAAAGCGCTCCGCCAACGATTGGCCGGAGCGCTCCCCAGAGGTGGACTTCCGCCACGGGACTAGTGCTTGCGGGCGCTGATCGCCTTGAGCACGCGGGGCGGCGACATCGGGATATGCGTCAAGCGGATACCGACGGCGTTCGACATGGCGTTGGCCACGGCTGCTAAGGGCGGCACGATGGAGGTTTCGCCAACGCCGCGCACGCCATAGGGGTGGTTGGGGTTGGGAATTTCCAGGATCATCGTATCGATGAAGGGCAGGTCCGAGCAGACCGGGATGCGGTAATCGAGGAAGCCCGCGTTCTGCAGGCGGCCATCCTTGCCGTAGATATATTCCTCGTTGAGCGCCCAGCCGATGCCCTGGGCGGCGCCGCCCTGGTACTGGCCTTCAACGTAGGAGGGATGAATGGCTTTGCCCGCATCCTGGATCACGGTGTAGCGCTTGACGGTGGAGCGGCCCGTTTCCGGGTCGACCTCGATATCGCAGATGTGCGTGGCGAAGGAAACGCCGGCGCCATCGGCCACCAGTTCATTGTGGCCGGCGATGGGTCCGCCGGTGTTGCCGGCGGCGGCCGCGATTTCCTTGATGGAGAGAGGCGGGAAATTTCCGGCGTTGGTGCCGGCGGGCTTGGCATGGCCATCTTCCCAGACCACGGCGTCTTCCGGAATGTCCCACATCTTTGCGGCGCGAGCACACAGCACCTTGATGGCGTTGCGGGCGGCGGCAATGGTGGCAAGGCCGGTTGAGAAGGTGCCGCGGCTGCCGTCGGTCATGTCGTTGTGGCCGAGCGAGGATGTGTCGGCAACGACCACGCGCACATTCTCGTAGGGGATGCCGAGCTCTTCCGCGGCCATGAGGCCGATGGAAGCGCGCGAGCCGCCCACGTCGATGGTGCCCACGGCGAGGGTCACCGTGCCATCAGGCGTCACGTTCAGGTCACAGCAGGTCTGGCCGCCGAAGTTGAACCAGAAGCCACAGGCCATGCCGCGTCCCTGGTTCTTGCCGAGGGGTGCCTTCATGTGCGGGTGGTTCTTTGCAGCTTCGAGCGTGGCGCCAATGCCGATGGGGCCATAGACCGGGCCATAGGAGCTTTGGGTGCCCTGCTTGGCGGCATTCTTGATGCGGAGTTCGACCGCATCCATGCCGATTTTCTTGGCCAGTTCATCAATTGCGCTTTCAACGGCGAAAGCCGCCATGGGAGCCGACGGCGCGCGGTAAGCGGCCGTCTTCGGGCGGTTGACGATGACCTCGATGCTTTCGCTTTTAACGTTCTTGAGATCGTAGCAGGCGAAGGCCGTCATGGCGCCGAACTCGGCCCAGGTGGCGGGGAAGGCGCCGCCATGATAGCGGAGCACGCCATGGGCGGCGGTGATGGTGCCGTCCTTCTTCGCACCGATTTTCATGTCGATGGAGGTGGAGCTTGTGGGGCCCGAGCAGCGGAACACTTCCTCGCGGCTCATGGTGAGTTTCACCGGACGGTTGGCCTTGCGCGAAAGTGCGAGAGCCAAGGGTTCAGTCCAGATGTGGGTTTTGCCGCCGAAGCCGCCGCCGATTTCGGAAGCGGTGACGCGCAGCTTGGAAATATCCATGCCGAGAAGCGCGGCGCACTGGTTGCGGTAGACGAAGTGGCCCTGGGTGCACACCCAGAGCTCGCCCGTGCCGTCCGGGCTGACGCTCGCCACGCAGGCGTGGGGCTCGATGTAGCCCTGGTGCGTCTGCTCCGTCTTGAAGCTGCGCTCGACGATGACGTCGGCGTCCTTGAAGCCGGCCTCGACGTCGCCATGGCCGAACTCGCTCCGCTT
>JBBQNU010000133.1:0-8733 GCA_038330285.1 Hyphomicrobiales bacterium
CGCCGGGGACGGGTTCCAGGCCCAGTTCCCGGGCGCGGGCGATCACCGCTTCATTGCAATCGGGAGAAACGCTGATCTGGCCGCCATGGGCTTTCAGCACATTGACATCCTGGACGCTGAGAACGGTTCCGGCGCCGACGATGAGCTTGCCTTTGAAGGCCGCCGCCATTTTTTCAATGGAGGCAAAGGGGTCCGGCGAGTTCAGGGGAATTTCAGCCACGCGAATGCCTGCGTCGACAAGGGCTCGCCCTACGGACTCAACCTCCGCCGTCGTTATGCCGCGCAGGATGGCGATGAGGCCGCATTCGGACATGGCATCGGCAAAGGTCATGCGAGCAGCCCCGCCGCAACAGCGATGCGTTGCAGGCCAATGACGGCCACATCGGGCGCGCCATAGCTCACGTTCAATCCGGCAATTTTCATGGCCGTCATGTAATGCTCTCCAAGGCTGGGCGTTGCCAATATCCGATACTGTGCGCCTGCCGGATTTTTCGCAATGGCATGGGCGATTTCGGTGCCGATCACCTGGCCGGAGAGATAGGAGCTGAGATGGTCGGTTGGCATCTCATTGAAAAGCCCGAGGGTGCGGGTTGAAAAAATGTTGTGGAGGAATCCCGCCGGGTCTTTCAGGCCAGTGCGGACGCCGCGCTCGAAGGCTGAAGGACTCGCCGTTTCGCCGGTCATCAATTTTCCCAGAATGGAATGCGTCTTGAGAAGGGCAAAAACTTCCCCGGTCATGTAGGAGGAGAAGCCGGTGATCTCGCTGTCTTTAACAGTGATCCATTTGCTGTGGGTGCCGGGGGTTACGAAATGTTCGCTTCCGCCCTCGCTCGCGCCGAACACTTGCGTCTCCTCGCCGCGGATCACATCGGGCGCGCCATCGAGCCCACGCGTGCTGATGCCGGGAACGAAGTATATTTTGCGGCCGTGTTTCGATGTGTGGGGATGAACCGCAGCGGCAATCGATTCCAGGCCAGCGGGGCAGGCCACATAGGGCAGTTCCACCCAGCCCTGGCGGCTGGTGATCATGCCGGACGCCATGATGGGCAGTTTCATGTCCCACTTGCCGATGTGGGTTTCCAAGGCCGCATCAAATGCCCCATCTTTTACGGCAAGAATTCCGTGGGGCGCGGTGACGGTTTCCTGAACCGTGCCATCCTGGTTCAGCAAATAGGCGCGAAATGACGAGGTCCCCCAGTCGAGGGCGATAAAGGCTGAACTCAAAGGGACTTCACTCCGCCGGGCTTGTAGTCCTGCTTCATGAACTTCAGGCGGTTCCGCAAAGGCGCGCCAAAGGCCGGCGCCGAGATTTCAAACTCGTCGCCATCTTCGGTGACGATCCCATCGGCGATGCTCAGCGTGGCGGTGCCGAAGAAATGGATGTGCACGTCGCCCGGTCTCCGGAAGCCCGCATATTTGAAGTGATGATATTCGAGGTTTGCGAGCGTGTGGGACATGTTGGCTTCGCCGGTGAGGAACGGCTTTTCCCAGATTGTCTTGCCCTTGCGGTTGATGCGGCTCATGCCGGAAATATTGTTTGGCGCGGCGCCTGCGATCATTTCGGGGCCGATGGCGCAGTGGCGCAATTTCGAGTGAGCGAGGAACAAATAATTCTGCCGCTCGGTGATGTGATCGGAATATTCATTGCCCAGCGCAAAGCCGAGGCGCACGGGATTGCCCTTGGGGTCAATCATGTAGAGACCCGCAAGCTCGGGCTCTTCGCCGCCGTCCAAAGCGAAGGATGGTTTGGGAAGGGCCGCACCCGGAGCAACAAGCCAGGAGCCATCGCCCTTGTAGAACCATTCCGGCTGCACGCCGGCCTGGCCCTTGGCGGGCTTGCCGCCTTCAAGGCCCATCTTGAACATTTTAAGCGAGTCAGTGAGGTCATCCGCCTTGCCTTCGAGCTTTGCATGCATGGAATCGCGCGCCGAAGCCGAGCCCAAATGGGTAAGGCCGGTGCCGGCGATCATGCAGTGGGCGGGATCTTCATGGTCAACCGGCGGCAACAGGCGGTTTTCTTTGAGCGCCGCAGCGTAGTTTTCAGTGGCTGCGGTGGCAAGCGATGCCGCCGCCTTTGAAAGCTTCACGCCATCTTTCAAGGCGAGCTTGGCCAGGTCGGTTGTCCGGGCGACTTTTTTCAGCAGTATGATTTTATCAGCGCTTACACGACCAACGCGGCGCTTGCCCCTGGAATCGAGAATTTGGACGATGTTCATTATGCCTCCCAACCGGTTTTTTCCATATTGTATGATAATTAATTAGGGATGTCATGGCTCTTTGGGCCAGGTATCGGCGATTTTATAGCCCGCAGGCCAGGGATCGGCGGGATCGAGCATCAGGGTGGTTTGTCCGGTGATCCAGGCGGAGCCTGAAATCGTGGGGATGATGGCCCGGTGATTGCCGACAATTGCTTCGGCTTCAATGCGCCCCACAAAGCGGCTTTCGATGATGGAGCGGCCGATGAAGCTGTCGCCGGTTTTCATCAGGCCCTTGGCATGGAGCACGGCCATCAGGGCGGAACAGCCGGTGCCGGTCGGCGAACGGTCAAGCTTGCCGGGCTTCACCACGCAGGCATTGCGGCTGGAGAGCATGCCATCGATGCGCTCCAGCGGCCCGGTCATGAAACAAAAGGAAAAATGCTTCCAGTCCGGCAATGTCGGGTGGGAAAAACCCAATTGCGCGTTGGCCGCCGCGGCGATTTTCCGGCCCATGACGGCAATTTCGCGGGCCTCGTCGGGCAGCATTTCAAAACCAAAGGATTTTGCCTCGGCCAGCACAAAGCTGTCGCCGCCGAAAGCGGTATCGACGAGAATTGTCCCGTGGCCCTCGATTTCCAGCGGCACCTGCAAACGGTCGGCAAAGGCTGGAACATTGCGGAGCGTAATGCGGTTGGCCTTGCCATTGCTGCACTGGGCGGTGATTTCAACAAGGCCTGCGGGTGCTTCCAGCTTCAGATGCGTCACGGGCTCAACCATGGGGATGATGCCGGTATCGAGAAGGACCGTTGCCACGCAGATGCAATTGGATCCCGACATGGGCGGCGTGTCTTCCGGCTCCATGATGATGAAGCCCATCTGCGCGTCAGGGTGCATGGGCGGCACCAGCAGGTTCACATGGCGGAAGACCCCGCCCCGGGGCTCGTTAAGCACGAAATTGCGGAGCGTCTGGTCGCTGGCAATGAAGCGCGACTGGTCCCAGATCGTAACGCCGGGAGGCGTCGCCACGCCGCCCACAATGACATCGCCCACCTCACCCTCGGCATGGCAGTTGACGATGTGGATGGCCTTTACACTATGCATTTGATGGGTTTAGCGCGGGGTTTTGGATTTCAAAACAAAATAATCCGGGGAGGCTTGCATTTGCTGCGGGGCAGCGCCATGTCGGCATGATCAGCGCCGGGCGTCTCTGGTGAGCATGGTTCATGCTTGCGATGTCGGAGCTGTCTCAATGACAAGTCATCCGGAGATATCGCCTGGCCCTGTTAACCGAATTTTTAAGCATGAATCTGCTGGGAACTCCCATGCCATTCTGGCTCGCCTTCGTGGGCGTGGTGGTGGCCCTGCTGGTGTTTGACCTGGGTGTGCTGCACCGCAATGCCAAGGAAATTTCGGCTCGCGAAAGTTTCATTCTTTACGGCGGCTACATGGCCATCGCCTTCGCATTCGGCGGCTGGGTCTGGTGGGCGCGGGGGGCGCAGAGCGGGCTCGAATTCTTCACCGGCTATGTGATCGAGCAATCGCTGGCCATGGACAATATCTTCGTCATGGCCATGATCTTCGGCTCGCTGGGGATTCCCCGCCTCTACCAGCACCGGGTGCTGTTCTGGGGCATCATCGGGGTCATCGTGCTGCGGGCCATCCTGATCGGGGTGGGAGCCGCCCTTGTCGTCTCGTTCTCCTGGATTCTCTATGTGTTCGGCGCCTTCCTCGTGTTCACGGGGCTCAAAATGTTTGCCAAGCAGGACCATGCCCCGGACATTGAAAAGAGCCTGGTTCTCAAATGGATCAGGAAGCACTTCCGCGTCTCCCGCGAGTTGCATGGCGAACAGTTCCTGGTCCGCCAGCCGGATCCGAAATCGGGCAAGCTCGTGTGGTTCATGACGCCCCTGCTGGTGGCGCTCATTCTGGTGGAAATCATCGACCTGGTGTTTGCGGTGGATTCGGTGCCGGCGGTCTTCGCCATCACCCAGGACCCCTTCATCGTCTATACCTCGAACATCTTCGCCATTCTCGGGCTGCGCTCGCTGTATTTTGCACTGGCCGCGGCGATGAACCGTTTCAAATATCTGCAAATCTCGCTGGCCATCGTGCTGGTTCTCGTAGGCTGCAAGATATTCCTGGTGCCTTTGGGCATCAAGGTTGATACGCTGCTTTCACTGGTCATTACGGTCGGCATCCTCGCCTCAGGTGTCATCTACTCCCTGTGGCGCACGCGGAATGACGGGGCGGCAACACCTTGAAAGAATCATGGGATGAAGGCAAAACGGGAAACCTGAAGAGCATGGATTTGCAATGAAGAAACTGGAACATCTTGTCGAGAGCGTCATTCTTGCATCGCGCTGGCTGCTCGTCGTGTTTTACCTGGGACTTGCCATAGCGCTGGGCCTTTATGCGGTTTCTTTCTTGCGAAAGCTCTACGACTTTACTTCAAAGGTCATGGTGGTCGAGGACACGGATGCCATTTTGAAAATGCTGGCGCTGATCGATGCGGCGCTGGTGGCAAGCCTCGTGGTGATGGTGATCATCTCGGGATATGAAAACTTTGTCAGCCGCTTTGACAATGCGGACAGCGAGGTGTCGTTCCTGGGCAAGATCGATGCGGGCTCGCTCAAGATCAAGGTGGCTTCGACGATCGTCGCCATTTCCTCCATCCACCTGCTGCAGATATTCCTGAACATCGCGTCCTATACGGACAGCCAGGTGATGTGGCTGACGATCATGCACATGGCCTTTGTCGTCTCGGCCCTGTTCCTGGCTTATATCGACCGGGTGATGTCGATGACGAAGAAGGACAAGGGCGGCTCTGCTTGAGCCGCCCCGGTCCGCGTCAGACGGCCCTGAGATACCATTCAAAGTCGCGGAGCGTCGGCTCGGCGTAGAAGCGGTCGGCCTCCACTTCCTTGATGGTGCAGTAGGTGTCCACGAAGGGCTTGCCGAAATATTCCTTCATGATGGATGCGCGCCAGAAGGCGTCGATGGCGTCAAACCAGTTGCCGGGAATGTATTTGGCACGCTTTTCATAGCCATTGCCCACCACGGGATTTCCGGGATCGGATTTTTCGGTGATGCCGTAGTGCATGCCGGCCAGAATGGCGGCCATCACGAGATAGGGATTTGCGTCCGCACCTGATGGCCGGTGCTCAATATGGCAGGCATTGGCGGCACCGGCCGGAATGCGGATCGACACGGTGCGGTTGTTGATGCCCCAGCTTGCCGAAACCGGCGCATAGGAATTGCGGCGGAAGCGGCGATAGGAATTGGCGTTGGGGGCGAAGATCAGCATGGATTCCGCCATGGCTGCCTTGAGGCCGCCGATGGAATGGAGCAGCAATTCATTCTGCATGGGATCGTCGGCGGCAAACAGGTTGTTGCCCTTCTCGTCGCCGAGGCTCACATGGATATGCATGCCGGAGCCCGTCCACTGGGCATAGGGCTTGGCCATGAAGGTGGCCGCCATGCCATGCTTTTCGGCGGTGGCCTTGATCAGGCGCTTGAGCATGATGCCTTCATCGCAGGCTTTTAAAACGTCAGCGCGATGCCGCAGCACGATTTCCATTTGCCCCGGCGCATATTCCGAGATCAGGGTTTTGGCCGGCAGGCCCTGCGCCTCGCAATAGGCGTAGAGGTCCTTGAAGAAGGGGGCGAAATCATCGAGGTCCTGCAGGTAATAGGCCTGGTAGTGTTGCGGGCGATGCTCGTTGATGAGCGACTTGGGGGCGCGGGGCTCACCGGCCATGGCCGAGGCCCGGTCCATCAGGAAGAACTCGACTTCAACGGCGCCAACGGGCGTCATGTTCAGTTCGCCCTGGAATCTCTTGACGATGGCTTCCAGCGCATTGCGCGGGTCGGCGAAATGCGGGGTGCCGTCGAGGTCACGGACGGTGGCGAGATATTGCGCGGTTGGCTCTTCCATCCAGGGAATGCGGACAAGACTGCCGGGCACGGGCCAGAGCAGCATGTCACGGTCGCCCTCGTCAAACACCAATCCGGTTTCCGGCACGTCCTGCCCGGTGATGTCGAGCACCAGCGCCGAGATGGGCATGAAGCGGCCATCCTTCCAGGCAGGAACCAATTCGTCACGCCTCAGGATCTTGCCGCGGGCAACCCCGCAGATATCGGTCCAGATCACGTGGATGCTGGTGATATCGGGGTTCGCGTCTAGAAATGCGAGGGCTTCCGCCTCGCGCCTTGGAAATACAATCGACATGTTACTGTCTCCGGATTAGCTCATCAGTTCCGCCAGGCAGTGATCGAGTCCCTCGATCATTCTGGTGACGTGTGCCTCAGTCGTTGAAGGGCAGATGAGCAGCATGTTGTGAAACGGCGTCATGATGATGCCGCGGTTCAAGAGGTGATGATGCACCGCCTGGTCGATGGGCTGGTGGATCATCTTTGCCGCCTCGCCGCCATTGCGCGGGCGAGTTGGGCAGCACATGAATTCAACGCGGGCTCCGGCGCGAACCACATGCCAGGGAGCTGAATGTTTGATGATGACATCCGCCAATCCCTTTTCGAGCTTTTTGGCAAGCGCGATCAGGGGGGCGAAGGCCTCCCTCGTGAAATAGGTTTCGAGAACGGTTTCCATCAGGGCCAGCTGGATCTTCGATCCGGCAAGCGTCGTGCCGATGCCGGAGTGGCCGGGTGCACGGGTTTTCAGATAGTCGCGGATGCGGGTGGTGACAGCTTCGGAAAAACCGTAGACGGCGGCGGGAATGCCTCCGGCAATGGGTTTTCCCAAAACAAATGCATCGGGTTCAAGCCCATGTTCACCGGTATAGCCGCCGGGACCTGATGACATGCAGTGGGTTTCATCGATGATCAGCAGGGTTCCGGTGCGGCGGGTGATTTCGCGGAGGGCTGCGTGGAAGCCCTCGTCAGGCAGAACCATGCCGACATTGGTCATGATGGGTTCAGCCAGAACGCAGGCCACATCGCCGGGGGCAAGGGCTGCTTCCAACGCCGGGATATCATTGAACTCGATCACCTTGGTCAGTTGGGTGAGGTCATTGGGTTCGCCGATCAGGGCGCGGTCGGCTTCCGGCTTGCCGTGGTCGAGGTTCACATAGGTTTCATCCACGGCGCCATGGTAGCAATGGTTGAAGACCAGGATTTTCTTGCGGCCGGTTATGGCGCGGCACCAGCGCAGCACGGCGCGGTTGGCGTCAGACGCCGATGCGGTGACCTGCCAGGCCGGCAGTTTGAAACGGTCTTCAAGGAGCTTGCCCACTTTCACGGCGCTGGCAGACGGCAGCATGGTGGTAAAGCCATGAGCCCCTTCGCGCAGCAGGGTATCGACCACGGGCTTGGGCGAGTGGCCAAACATGGCGCCGGTGTCCCCCAGGCAGAAATCAATGTAGGTGTTGCCGTCGGCGTCGAGCAAATCGACGCCCTGGGCCTTCTCGATAAACAGCGGGAAGGGGGTTCCCCAGTCCACCATCCAATGCATGGGCACGCCGCGCAGCCAGTTCCTTGCTGCATTGTCGGAATGCCCCTTGGACTTTGGGTTGCGCTGGATAAAGAGGGCTTTTCCCCGTGCCAGCATGGCCTTAATCGAGGCTTCCGATATCGGAGTTTTCATGATTTCCTTGCTAGATGGACGTTGGCCTTGGTTTTAACCGGGCTTTAGGCCCATAAACAACCCCCGTGGATTTTTACCCCCGAATCTGTTTTGAATGCAGTGCAGCAATCAGGAGCCTTTTATGAGCCGCGTCGTTTACGTGAACGGTAGCTATTTACCTGAAGAACAAGGGAAAATATCTATATTTGACCTCGGCTTCCTGTTTGCAGATGGCATCTATGAAGTAACTGCGGTGGTGAAGGGCAGGCTCGTTGACTATGATGCCCATATGGAGCGGCTGGAGCGGTCTTTGGGCGAAACCCGCCTGGACTGGCCGTGCAGCAAGGAGGAGCTTAAAGCCATGCATCTGGATATGGTTAAGCGCAACAGCCTTGATGAAGGCTGGATTTACATGCAGATTACCAGGGGCGCCGCCGACCGGGATTTCAAGTTCCCCAAGGGCGTTAAGCCTACACTCATTGCTTTTACACAGGCCAAGAAATTGGTTGATAATCCGGATGCCGTCAGGGGGGTGAGCGTGATCACGGTGCCAGACATTCGCTGGGCAAGGCGGGACATCAAGTCCGTCATGCTTCTCGCCCCGGTATTGGGCAAACAGGCGGCCTATGAAGCGGGGGCATTTGAGGCGTGGATGGTTGAGGATGGAAAAGTAACAGAGGGGACGTCGTCCAACGCCTATATCGTCAAGGACGGCAAGGTCATCACCCGGGGGCTCTCCAACAACATTCTGGCGGGCTGCACACGGCGGGCCCTGTTCCGCCTCGCAAAGGAAAAAGGCATGACGCTTGAAGAGCGGGCCTTCACGCCGGACGAGGCCTATGCGGCGGACGAGGCGTTTCTGACGAGCGCCTCAAATTTCGTGATGCCGATTGTCGAGATCGACAACAAGCGTGTGGGTGGCGGGCAACCAGGGCCGGTCACGCGCAAATTGCGGGA
>JBBQNU010000134.1:0-8571 GCA_038330285.1 Hyphomicrobiales bacterium
CATCGGAACATTGGTGAATGTAGCCCCGGGTTGAAAGGGTGTTAAGAAAGTCGGATTTATATGTACTCATAATGGGCTGCTCATAGCATGGGATAAACCAGTGTCAAAACTCACAACCGCTATTGGCCTCATGTCCGGCACCTCGTTGGACGGCATTGATGTGGCCCTCATCCGCACCGATGGAGAAAACATCGTCGAGCGCGGTCCCTCGCAAACCTATGCCTATTCCGAAGCCCAGCGCAGTTTGTTGCAGGCCGCCTTGAAGGACGCCAAAGGCCTTGAACGCCGTGATGAGAGGCCCTTTTGCCTAGCCAAGGCGGAAGCCGCACTCACCGAGTGGCACTTGCAGGCCGTGGAGAGTTTTCTGAAAGCCAACCCGGCCACCATCGACGTAATCGGCTTCCACGGCCAGACCGTCATTCACCGCCCGGAAATCCGGCTCACGGTTCAGTTGGGCGATGGCGGCACTTTGGCCAAAAAACTGGGCGTGCCCGTAGTCTATGATATCCGCGCCGCAGATGTGGCCACTGGCGGGCAGGGCGCGCCGTTCGTTCCTGTCTATCATCGCGCCCTTGCGGCATCTGTGCCTGAGCAACCGGTGGTTTTTGTGAACATCGGCGGCGTTTCCAATGTTACCTGGATCGGTCCGAAAGGCGAGATGATTGCTTTTGATACGGGCCCAGGCAATGCGCTGATTGATGACTGGGCCCTGAAACACACAGGCATTGCCCGCGATAATAATGGCGCACTTGCCGCTGTCGGCAGTGTAAATGAGTCTGTCGTCCAAAAATACCTGGATCTTCCGTTCTTTGACGTGGCCCCGCCCAAATCCCTTGATCGCAATAGCTTTGCCGCGATCAACCTGGATGATTTGAGCCCCGAGGACGGCGCTGCAACCCTGGTGCACGTCACCGCCCGCGCCATTGCCAAGGCCACAAGCTGGTTGCCTGAAACACCGAAGGCCTGGATCATTTGCGGTGGCGGCCGGCACAATCCCGTCATCATGCAGGCCCTGCGGAGCAGGCTGCCCAATGTCCAGCCTGCCGAGGCCTATGGTTTCAATGGTGACTCAATCGAGGCGGAAGCGTGGGCCTATATGGCCGTGCGCAGCTTGAACAAATTGCCGCTCAGCTTCCCGATGACGACTAAAGTCAGCGAGCCAACGACAGGCGGCGTCCTAGCTCTCCCGTGACAGTCGCTTATCCAGATAGGTAGAGCAGATCTTGGTGAGTTCGTCGGTCTTGCCTTCGAAGAAGTGATTGGCCCCCGCTACAACCTTGTGCTCGATGACGATGCCCTTTTGGGTCTTCAGCTTTGAAACCAGGCTGTGCACCGATTCAGGGCTCGCCACCACGTCCTTTTCACCGTTAACAAACAGGCCCGATGCCGGGCAGGGAGCGAGGAATGAAAAGTCATAATGCTTGGCAAGCGGCGCTATGGAGATGAAGCCGCCGATTTCCGGCCGCCTCATCAGAAGCTGCATGGAAATCCAGGCCCCGAAGGAAACCCCGGCAATCCAGCAGATCTTGGCCTCCCGGTTGAACGATTGCAGCCAGTCCAAGGCTGACGCCGCATCCGAAAGCTCCCCGGCGCCATTCTCAAAAAGTCCCTGGCTTCGGCCTACACCCCTGAAATTAAAACGTAAAACCGAGAATCCACGGCTGGCAAAGGTCTGGTAAAGCGAATGCACAATGGGGTTGTTCATGGTCCCGCCGAACGCGGGGTGGGGGTGCAGGAGGATGGCGATGGGCGAGCCCGCGGGCTTGGCGTGGTGATAACGTGCTTCAATGCGGCCAGCCGGGCCGTTAAATATGACTTCAGGCATGCCTTGGGGTCCGTTCCACTGTTTTCACCCGCTTGATTTCTTCCACTGAACCACCGTCTAATAGTTGACTCGTGAAGTCGGGCTTTCTATATCTCTTCTTTAGAATGGTTCAAGAAAGCTATTGCTTCCCGGACCCGGTCAGTTGCAAGGGCTTTAGCACGGCACGGGGGGCAAAAAGCAAGCTTTTCGTGCATTGGACGGAGGAAAAAGCAGATGAAAATGAGCACTAAAGGCCGTTATGCGGTCATGGCCATGATCGACATCGGCCAGAATTCCGGCGGTAATCCCGTTTCCCTTGCGGACATTGCCGAGCGCCAGGACATCAGCCAGGAATACCTCGAACAGCTCTTCAGCAAGCTCCGCCGTGACAAACTTGTTGAAAGCGCCAGAGGCCCGGGCGGCGGCTATAAGCTTGCCCGCGATGCCGCCGATATCGCTATGGCCGACATTATTTTGGCCGTCGATGAGGAATTGCGTTTCACGCGTTGTTCGGGCGACGCCGTTGAAGGCTGCGTGAGAGGCGAGCAATGCTCCGCCCATGATCTCTGGTCCTCTCTTGGCCGCCAGATGATGTATTTCCTCGGCTCCATAACCCTTGAGGATGTCATTGAGAAACGCAACCTCGCCCTCTCCGCCACCATCAAGCAGGCCAAGGACCGGCATGTGAGGCAGGAGGCGTGAGAACCTACCTCGACCATAACGCCACCAGCCCCCTGCGGCCCGCCGCAAAGGAGGCCATGCGCTCCGCTATGGATGTGGAAGGCAACGCCTCATCGGTGCACCGTGAAGGCCGCCTTGCGCGAAAACTGTTGGATGACTCGCGCGAAACCATCGCCCGCGAAATCGGTGTAATCGCACCAATGATTTCCTTCACCTCTGGCGGCTCCGAAGCCAACAATTTTGCTATCAAGAATGCGCCCGTTGAGCGCCTGCTGATTTCCGCCATTGAACATCCGGCAGTAATCGAATCTGCGAAGGCCGCACACAAGCCGGCCGAATTCATTCCCGTGACGCCGCAAGGTGTTGTCGATCTTGAAGCCTTGGCGAAATTGCTTGAAGGCCCAAAGGCTTTGGTCAGCGTCATGCTCGCCAACAATGAAACCGGCGTCATCCAGCCGCTGCGTGAAATCGTTGCCCTTGCCCAGGCTCACGGCGCATTGGTTCACACCGATGCTGTCCAGGCCTTTGGCAAAATGCCGGTCAATTTTGGTCTGCTCGGCGTGGACATGATGACCATCGCCGCCCATAAAATCGGCGGCCCAACCGGCATCGGAGCACTTGTAGTGCGGGAAGGCCTGCCACTGGAACCGCTTGTTCATGGCGGTGGCCAGGAACTGCGCCGCCGGGCGGGCACTGAAAATCTTGTCGCCATCGCCGGCTTTGCCGCTGTGGCAAAGGAAAGTCACCTGAATGTCAAAGCCCTGCAGGCCCAGTTCGAGGAAGCGCTTGCTGATGCGGTGATTTTTGGCGGCGATGCCCCACGGCTTTCCAACACCACCAATTTCGCACATGCAGGCATGTCAGCCGAAACCCTGCTGATGAATTTTGATCTCGAAGGCATCGCCGTTTCGTCAGGCTCGGCCTGCTCCTCTGGCAAGGTGACAAAGTCCCATGTACTCACCGCCATGGGCGTTGGCCCGGAGCTTTCGAAGGCCGCCATTCGCATCAGCCTCGGCTGGAACACGACACAAGAACATATCGAACATTTCATCGCCATCTGGCGCCGCCTCCTGGCGCGCCATAAGGCCAAGGTAGCGGCATAAATCATGGCAGATCTCGACACCATTGAACTCGTCAAGGATATCGAAGTCGATAAATACAAATACGGCTTCACAACCGATATTGAAACCGACTATGCGCCGAAGGGCCTGAATGAGGATATCGTTAAGTTCATCTCTGCCAAGAAGGGCGAGCCCGCCTGGATGCTGGAATGGCGCCTGGAAGCCTATCGCCGCTGGCTGCAGATGGACGAGCCCACCTGGGCCCGCGTCTCGTTTCCCAAGATCGATTTTCAGGATCTTTATTACTATGCCGCGCCCAAGAGCATGGCAGGCCCCAAGAGCCTCGATGAAATCGATCCCAAGCTTCTGGAAACTTACGCCAAGCTCGGCATTCCCCTGAAGGAACAGGAAATCCTCGCCGGCGTGCGCAAGCAGGGCGAGAAAAGCACGCTGGATGATGAGGGCAATGAACTGGTTGCCGGCCGTGTCGCCATCGATGCCGTGTTCGATAGCGTCTCCGTTGTCACCACTTTCAAGGATGAACTCGCCAAAGCGGGCGTCATCTTCTGCTCGATCTCCGAAGCGCTCCGCGAGCATCCCGAACTGGTGAAGAAATACCTGGGCTCTGTCGTGCCCCAGGGCGACAATTTCTATGCAGCCCTTAACGCGGCAGTGTTTTCCGATGGCTCATTTGTCTATGTGCCGCCTAACACCCGCTGCCCCATGGAGCTCTCCACCTATTTCCGCATGAACGCCAAGAACACCGGCCAGTTCGAGCGCACCCTGATCATCGCCGACAAGGGCTCCTACGTCTCCTATCTCGAAGGCTGCACCGCGCCGATGCGCGAGGAAAGCCAGCTCCACGCCGCCGTGGTGGAACTGATCGCCCTTGATGATGCCGAAATCAAATACTCCACCGTTCAGAACTGGTATCCCGGCGACGCGGAAGGCAAGGGCGGCGTTTACAACTTCGTCACCAAGCGCGGCGATTGCCGCGGCAGATCAGCCAAGATTTCCTGGACCCAGGTCGAGACCGGCTCCGCCATCACCTGGAAATATCCGAGCTGCATTTTGCGCGGCGACAATTCGCGCGGGGAATTTTATTCCATTGCCATTTCCAATGGCCGCCAGCAGGTGGACAGCGGCACCAAGATGATTCACCTGGGCAAGAACACCTCAAGCCGCATCATCTCCAAGGGCATCGCCGCGGGGCGCTCCGACAACACCTACCGCGGCCTTGTCTCGGCCCATCGCAAGGCAACCAACGCGCGCAACTTCACCCAATGCGACTCGCTTCTCATCAGCGACAAGTGCGGCGCCCACACCGTGCCCTACATCGAAGCCAAAACCTTGAGTGCCCAGTTTGAGCACGAGGCCACCACATCGAAAATCTCCGATGACCAGATGTTCTACTGCATGTCGCGCGGCCTCAGCCAGGAAGAGGCAGTAGCCCTCATCGTCAACGGCTTCGTCCGCGACGTGCTCCAGCAGTTGCCCATGGAATTCATGGCGGAAACCCAGAAATTGATCGGCATTTCCCTGGAGGGAAGTGTCGGATAGTACGTTGCCAACCGGCAAATGAAATGAAGTAGTAAAAGGATAAAACCAGTGTCAGACATTGACGACTATTCCCGGCAGATGGCCGATAGTGTGGCGCTCGCAAAAGCCCTGGTCGAGAAAAACCTCGGAGCGAAGCAGCAGTTTCTCGACCGCTATTATGATGAGAACGTGGTGAATTCCACCGTCCTGCGCGATCTGTCCGTCACGGCAAGCCGCGAAGGCGGAGCTGTTGTGCTCAAGCGGTCCGAACGCTCTATCGTCATGACGGCCATGCCAGGGGAGATAAAATTCAAGATCACGCCCATGCCGAAGGCTGATCTCCCGCCTTTGGTCTTCGAGTCCGAAAGCCAGAGCGAGGAAGCAACCATCAAGCGCGAGATGACAATGCGCATATTTGAATGGCTCAAGCCGCAGGACAGAGGCAATTGATGCTGCAATTGAACAAGGTTTAAAAAATGCTCGAAATCAAAAATCTCCACGTCAAGCTCGCCGATGAGGATCGCGTCATCCTCAATGGCCTCACCCTGTCGGTCAAAGCCGGCGAAGTCCATGCCATCATGGGCCCCAACGGCTCCGGCAAATCTACGCTCTCCTATGTGCTGTCGGGCCGCGAAGGCTATGAAGTCACCGAAGGCTCCGTCACCTATAAGGGCGAAGACCTGCTCGCCATGACGCCCTCGGACCGCGCCGCAAAGGGCGTATTCCTCGCCTTTCAATATCCCATCGAAATTCCCGGCGTTGCCACCATGCAATTCCTGAAAGTGGCGCTGAACGCGCAGCGCAAGGCCCGTGGCGAAAAGGAAATGACCACGCCCGATTTCATGCGTTACGTGAAGGAACGTGCCGCCAAATTGAACATCGGTCCTGACATGCTGAAGCGCCCCGTTAACGTCGGCTTCTCCGGCGGCGAAAAGAAGCGCGCTGAAATTCTCCAGATGGCAGTGCTCGAGCCATCCCTGTGCGTGCTCGATGAAACCGACTCCGGCCTCGATATCGACGCGCTCCGCGTGGTGGCTGACGGCGTGAACGGCCTGCGCTCGCCCGACCGCGCCATGATCGTCATCACCCATTACCAGCGCCTGCTTGATTACATCGTGCCGGACCATGTCCACGTGTTGTCCAAGGGCCGCATTGTGAAATCCGGCGGCAAGTCCCTGGCGCTTGAACTTGAAGCCAAGGGCTACGCCGAATTTGAAAGCGAGGCGGCGTGAACGTCATGGTTCCAAAAACCGCGGCCGAACTGAACTATGGCCTTTCGCTGCCCCATCGCAAGATGGAGGATTGGCGCTGGACCGATTTGCGCCAGCTCGTAGACAAGCCCTATCCGCCGCGCCAAACCGTTGTTGCTGCGGCAAAGGATGTTGAACGCCTGCTGAAGTCATCGCCCTTTGCTAAGGTCGCCGGTGCTCGCATCGTCTTCGTCAATGGCCACTATTCAGCCGAACATTCGCAGATGAAGAATGACAGCGTAACATCCGCCGTAACACTGGATGAACCCGTTATCACCATGAATGCCGCTTTCGCCACCGATGGCGCGCGCCTGAAAATCTCCGGCACCACCGACACGCCGATTGAACTGCTTTTCATTGCCACCATTGCCGACGCGCGCACCATTGCCACCCGCAACGTGATTGAAATCGAAAAGGGGGCCGCCGCCACCCTTATCGAAACCCACCTCGGTGAAGGCTCTTACCTCAGCAATTCCGTCACCGAAATCCGGGTCGGCGAGGGCGCAAGGCTTGACCGCATCAAGGTTGAGCTTGAAGCCGCCGATGCCATCCACCTCAGCCACACCCACGCAACCCTCGGTAAGAACGCTGTATTCAATGATTTCACCTTGACCTCTGGCGCCAAAACCAATCGCCAGAACGGCACTGTCGAATTCAAGGGACAGGGAACCGAAGCCAAGGTTTCCGGCGCCTTCATGCTGGGCGGCAAACAGCACGCCGATACGCGCCTGATCATCGACCACCAGGTGCCCCACTGCACCAGCCGCGAACTCTTCAAATGCGTGATGGATGATAACGCGCGCGGAATTTTCCAGGGCAAGGTCATCGTCCAGAGGGACGCGCAGAAAACCGATGGCAAGCAATCCAGCCACGCCCTTCTGTTGTCGGAAACCGCCGAATTCGACGCCAAGCCCGAGCTTGAAATCTTCGCCGATGACGTGGTCTGCGGGCATGGTGCCACCTCCGGTGACCTCAATCACGACCATCTCTTCTACCTCATGTCGCGCGGCATCCCGCCAGCCGACGCCAAGTCGCTGCTCATCGCCGCCTTCGTCGGCGAAGCCTTCGACCTGATCGCCCACGAGGGCATCAAGGAAGCGCTGGTAAAATTCTCCAACAAATGGCTGAGCCAGCATCGGAGCGGCCGTGCTTGACGTCGAAAAAATCCGCCGCGACTTTCCCATCCTCGCCCGTGAGGTTTATGGCAAGCCCTTGGTCTATCTCGACAACGCCGCTTCGGCCCAGAAGCCAAAGCCCGTGCTTGATGCCATCATGAAGAGCTACACCGAGGAATATGCCAACGTCCATCGCGGCCTGCATTTCCTCTCCAACGCGGCGACCCAAAGCTTCGAGGACGCCCGCGAAAGCGTCCGCCGTTTCCTCAATGCGCCGTCCAAGGATCAACTGGTCTTCACCCGCAACGCCACCGAAGCCATCAATCTCGTGGCCCAAAGCTTTGGCGGCCTGGTGATCAACGAGGGCGACGAGATCGTTCTTTCCATTCTCGAACACCACTCCAACATCGTCCCCTGGCATTTCCACCGCGAGCGCCGCGGCGCCGTCATCAAATGGGCTCCCATCGATGAAGACGGCAATTTCCTCCTCGACGAATTCGAAAAGCTCCTTGGCCCGCGCACCAGGATCGTCGCCATCACCCAGATGTCGAATGCGCTGGGCACCATCGTTCCCATCAAGGAAGTCATCAAGCTCGCCCATGCCCGTGGCATTCCCGTGCTGGTCGATGGCAGCCAGGCCGCCGTTCATTTGCCCGTGGATGTCCAGGCGCTAGATGCGGATTTCTATGTCTTCACCGGCCACAAAACCTATGGCCCCACCGGCATCGGCGTCCTCTATGGCAAGGCCGAGCATCTCAACCGCATGCCCCCCTACCAGGGCGGCGGCGAGATGATCAATGAAGTCACCATGGAGAGCATCTCCTACAACAACCCGCCGCACCGCTTCGAGGCTGGAACCCCAGCCATCGTCCAGGCCATTGGTCTCGGCGCCGCGCTGGATTACATGACAGGCATTGGCCTCGATAACATCGCCGCCCACGAAGCGGACCTCCGGGACTACGCCACCCAGCGCCTCTCGGAAATCAATTCGCTCCGCCTCTTTGGCGGCGCCAAAAACAAGGGCGCCATCCTCTCCTTCAACATGAACGGGGCACACGCCCATGACGTGGCAACCGTCATTGACCGGGCAGGGGTGGCAGTCCGCGCCGGCACCCATTGCA
>JBBQNU010000135.1:0-8506 GCA_038330285.1 Hyphomicrobiales bacterium
GTTGTGGAGCGGCCTGATATCCGGCTTTGTTTCGAAACCCATCGATGAACTCTGTACCCAACGCAACAAACGTGATGCTGAAAAGCCATCATGAATCTTTGCGGAGTCCGCGTGAATCGAATTCAGTTTTTGTGGTTAACGCGCCAGAAGTTTTGCGATGGGCGCGAAGCTCTTGCGGTGGTGGATGCAGGGGCCAAGTTCATTCAGCGCCGCATTGTGAAAGGCCGTGCCATAGCCTTTATGGCGCGCAAAACCATAGCCCGGAAATTCCTCATGGAGCGCCACCATGATCCGGTCGCGCGTGACTTTGGCGATGATCGAGGCGGCGGCGATCGAAAGGCTGCGGGCATCACCGGCGACAATGGTTTGAACCCCGCAGGAAAGTTTCGGCGCGCGGTTGCCGTCAACCAGGGCATAGTGCGGCGCCTCGTTGAGATTCTGCACCGCTTCCGCCATGGCCCATAAGGTGGCGGCCAGAATATTGTCGCGGTCAATGCGGATGCGATCACCGATGCCCACGCCAATTTTCGCCGACTTCACAATCGCTGCAAACAGGGCTTCGCGTGTTTCCGCATCGAGTTTCTTGGAATCATTCAGGCCGCGCGGAATATTGTCGGGGTCAAGAACAACAGCTGCAGCAACCACCGGCCCGGCCAAAGGACCACGCCCCGCCTCGTCAATGCCGCACACCCAGGAAAACCCCTGGGCCCGCGCCGCAAGTTCAAAAGTGAAATCCGGCTCAAGGGAATCGTCTAGCGCCATGGCGCATTGTTGGAACACATTTCCAATTTTGTCATCGTCGGATTTATTCCGGCGACCCATGGTTCAATCGGCTCGGCACAACAGCACTTGGAAAGATGGGTCCCCGCAATAAATGCGGGGATGACAAGTTGGGGAGTCTAAATCAGCGTCAACTGCTCGCCGGGTTGCGGTGGCTTCTGGAACAGGTCAGTGGCAAGCGTTGTCCGTTTCGCATTGATGCCGAGGCGTTCGGCCGCCAGTTGAAAGCGCCGCCCGATGGTCCAGGCATAGGGCCCCGTGCCGCTCATCCGCCTGCCGAACGTGGCGTCATTTTCCTTGCCGTCCCGGGTGGATTTTACCAGCCCCATGACCTTTAAGGCCCGGTCCGGCATTTCCGTCATCAGCCATTCCTTGAAAATGTCCTTCACTTCGAGTGGCAGCCGCAACAGCGTGTAGCCAGCCTCTTTCACGCCCGCCACCGCGGCGGCCTTCAGGATGGCCTCGATTTCCATGTCGTTCACCGCCGGAATGACCGGCCCTATCATCACTACGGTCGGAATGCCCGCCGCCGACAGCACACGCAGAGCCTCGAGCCGTTTGGCAGGGGTCGAGGCTCGAGGCTCCATGGCGCGCGCCAGCTTCCCGTCAAGGGTCGTCACCGAAATCGCGACCTTCACCAGCCCGCGCTGCGCCATTGACGTGAGAATATCCAGGTCACGCAACACCAGCGCAGACTTGGTGACGATGCCGACGGAATGATTGAATTCCGACAGCACCTCAAGCACCTGCCGGGTAATCCGATAGGTGCGCTCAATCGGCTGGTAGGGGTCCGTATTGGAGCCCAGCGCAATGGTGCGAGGGCGATAATTGGGCGCGGTTAATTCCTCCCGGAGAAGCGCCGCCGCGTTCGGCTTTATGAAAAGCTTGCTCTCGAAATCCAGCCCCGGCGAAAGCCCCATATAGGCGTGCGTGGGCCGCGCATAGCAGTAAACGCAACCATGCTCGCAGCCCCGGTAAGGATTGATCGAATGGTCAAAGGAAATATCCGGCGACTGGTTGCGCGCAATGATGGTCTTGGGCTGCACTTCAAAAATCGTTGTTTTGAGCGGCGGCAATTCCGCCAGCGACTCCCAGCCATCATCAAAGAAGGAAACCTTGTTCTTCTCGTAACGGCCTTTCTCATTATTGCGCGCCCCCCGGCCACGCATCTGCTGCGGCAAGGCCGTGAGTCGCCCTGCGCCCGTAACGGCGGGATCGAAGGATACGGAAGGTCGGTTATCAATCAACGTGGGCATATCTGCCATGTAGCGCAAAACTCGGAACATAACAAGAACAAACTTGTGGTAAGACCCGAATAACGCCATTGCTGGCCCATGAAGCCAAAAACCCTATTGCTCGCCCTTGTTGCCCCCTTTTGCTGGGGAACCGGGCTGGCCCTCGCCAAGCCCGCAGTTACCCATTTCCCGCCACTTTTCATGATGCTGCTTGTCTATTCCGGCATTGCCGTGATCATGCTCATCACCGTGCGTGACAGAATTAAAACTCCGTGGCGTTCGCTGCTGCTGATCTCCGCCTTCTCCGTCACCATTCAGGGCGCCTTCGTCTTCTGGGGCCTGCGTGGCGTCGAGGCCACAACCGCGAATTTGGTGCTGCAAACCCAGGTGCCCATGGCGGTTTTTCTCGGCTGGCTCATCGCCGGCGAAGAACTGGACCTGCGCAAAATCCTCGGAACAGCCATTGCGCTCATCGGCGTGGCGATTGTCATTGGCCTGCCGGAACAGCGTCCTGCCTTGCTGCCCGTCACTCTCATTATATTGGGTGGTTTCTTCTGGGCTTTCGGGCAGGTACTGGCCCACAAGCTGAGCCAGGACAGCGGCATCATCCTGCTGAAAGCCAACGCGCTCATGGGCGTGCCTCAGCTCATTCTGGCCACCGCCATTTTCGAAACCGGCCAGTGGCACTCCATTACGTCGGCAGGATCAGTCGAATGGGCAACCCTCGCTTTTGTCGGCTTCGTTGGTTTTTACCTCGCCTATATCGCCTGGTTTTCGCTGCTCCGCCGCTGCCGCATGGATGAGGCCGCACCCTTCGTGCTCCTGATGACACCGATTGGCCTGCTCACCGCTGTCATAGTATTGGGCGAGAAAATGTCCGGCGCGCAATTGCTGGGGGCCGCAGTTCTGTTGTTGGGCTTGGCAATCGTCAATGGCTTTCTTATGCCGAAGCAAAAACTGGCCTAGCCTTTCTGCGGCGGTGCGGTTGAAGAACGCACTATGAGTCTAGGTTGCAGCAGCTCACGTCGGACAGGGCCTGAGTCGAAGACAATCCGGGCAGCAATCCGACCTTTTTCTGCGAACTTGCCATCAACAGTAGTGAGTGCGGGAATGGAATTTGCCGCTTCCGGTATTTCATTGAAACCCACCACTGAGAGATCGCGAGGCACTGAAAGTCCACGCCGGCGCGCTTCATCCAGAACGGCTATTCCTTGCATTACTGTCATCGACAATATTGCCGTTGCTTGAGGTGCCATATCCAACATCATCTTGGCGGCATCGCGATCCCCCGGTTGTGCCTGAACCATCGGGACGTCTGCTATATCAAGGCCAGCCTCCCCTAATGCTTCGGCATAACCTCGCAGTTTGTCTTGATCTGTTTCCATACCAGCAGCTTCGGGTCCGCGAGGAACTCCTGGCGGATAATACCGGGTTGGTCCGAAGCCACGAAGGAACGATATAATACCAAACCGGCGGTGGCCCAATTCCAGGAGATGGCGCGACGCCAAATATCCACCCATCCGACCGTCAATTCGCACAGAATTGACATCTAGACCTGCATCTGCATCCACAACAACATATGGAAGGCGCCGTAGCCGGGCGGGCTCCGTATCTCTCAAGTGTTCGATCCGGCCGAAAATAAAACCGTCTACCAAAGCCGTATTCACCCCTCCGTTGGATATTCTGTCCGGGATAATTACAAGGTTTGCGCCGACCTCGTCGCAAACCTCCGCCACTCCCGAGAGAAACTGGTGGTAGACAGGATTTTTCAGGGAATCGGCAACACCCCACTCGCCAGGGGGCACGATGCCGATCGCGTTGACTTTGCCGTGCCGCAGAAGTTTGGCCTTGGGATCAGGACCCAGATATCCCAGCTCCAAAGCCGCCTTTGCAACCTTTTCCCGAACTTCAGCGCGCACAACCTCAGGCCGGGAAAAGGCATTGGAAGCGGTGCTACGTGATACCCCCGCCTTTGCGGCGACATGAAGCAAAGTGGGCATCGGAGAGCGGCTCATGGCCACTTATAACAAGATTCTTGGATCGATCCAATATTTTCTTGACTAATGCCTCATATGCCTGTATTCGCAGTCTTGGATCGATCCAAATTGCACAGCGGGAAGAACTGATGAAGGAATTTCATGAGAACTCGGATCCAGCAACATGGGATCCCGCTTTGGATGCTGTTGTCGCAGCGCCAAAGCACCACAAAGTCATCTTCGAGAACGAACGATTGCGTGTCCTCGAGGTCACATTAGAGCACGAGGACGAGGAACCGGTTCATCATCATCGCTGGCCCTCGGTGTTTGTTTTTGATCGAATAAAGGGTCCCATCCATGATTATTCACCTGGCGGAGAAATACTTCCGCCCAATCGCGATGTTATGATCGCCCTTAAGGAATGGGACGGAAAAGGATGCCTTGTAGTCAACATGGCACCTCAGCCTGCAGGACGTGTGCTCAACGCGTCCGGAAGGACACTCCACGGCATCAGGATTGAGATGAAGAACGCTTGAATCGACTTCGGAATCCCATTTCCAACAGTAGGCCAGAAATGCCGCAGCCGCATGAAGAACTAGTCTGAACGTTGCAACGACGATTTTTCAGAAAGAGGAACACGTCATGAATAGTCATTTCAGAATGGCCGCAGACAGTCCAGCTGGAGACGTGGACTGGGTAACCCGCCGTTGGGTTTGCCATCCCGCGTCAACGGGAGCCAAGCAGCTCACCGTGATCGATGCCACAATCGCTCATGGAAAAGGCCACAGTTTTCACTGTCATCCCAATCAAGAGGAGGTGATATTCCTCATTGCTGGCAAAGTCGAGCAGTGGGTGGACCACGAGAAACGTATCTTGAACGTTGGCGATGCCGCTTTTATACCCGCGGGCATGGTACACGCCTCGTTCAATGTAGGTGATGGCGATGTAAAAATGCTGGCAATCTTTGGTCCCTCGGTCGGCGACGGCTTCGAGACAATTGAAATGTCCAGCGAGGCTCCATGGAAGGCACTCAGGGCTTGAAGTTTACTAGCCCTTTTTGCGCTTCTGGTGCTCTTCCAGGCGCGGCATGATTTCCACGAAGTTGCAGGGCGGATGGCGATAATCCAGTTGGTACTTCAGGATTTCATCCCAGGCATCCCGGCAGGCTCCGGGCGAACCCGGCAGGCAGAAAATATATTTCCCCTTCGCAACACCCGCCGTGGCGCGCGACTGCACCGTCGAGGTTCCGATCTTGGGAAACGAGATCATGTGGAACAGGGTGCTGAAGCCATCGATTTCTTTTTCAAACAGGGGGCGCATCGCTTCAATCGTGACATCGCGCCCCGTAAGGCCCGTACCGCCGGTTGAGATGATGACATCAACATCACTGCGCTTCACCCACGCTTTCACAATCCGGCGGATCTTTGCGGTGTCATCTTTGGTGATCTGCCTGTCGGCAACGCTATGGCCCGCTGCCCCAATTCTCTCCTGCAAGGTCTGCCCGGACTTATCATCAGCCAAGGTGCGCGTGTCTGAAACCGTCAGGATTGCGATGTGAAGCGGGACGAATTCACGGGGTTCTGCCATCTATTTTCTCTCAAACACAAGCCGCGCCGCCAGCAGCAAAAAAAGTCCAGCCGAAATGCGCGAAAACCAGCGGCGGAATTTCAAACTGGTAGAAAGGGCAGCGCCAATTCTTCCCGCAAACAGCGCCACCACGCAATTGATCACGGTGCCACCCACATTGAAAATCATTCCCAAAATGAAAAGCTGCAAAAGTGGCGAGCCGTTTTCCGGCCGGATGAACGGCGGCAGGAAGGCGAACATGAAAACAATGATCTTCGGGTTGAGCAGGTTGACCAGAACCCCATCGCGGAAAGCCGCAAATGTGCTGCGCTCCGTTTCGTCCCGGTTGAGCGCAGTAAGCGGTGATGTAAGCGTGGTGTAGGCAATCCAGGCAAGATAGGCGGCACCCGCATAGCGGATGAGATCGAACAGCAGCGGATTCTGCGCCAGGATGACGGCAACGCCAAGCGCCACAAATCCAAGATGGATAAGCGAACCGCCTGCGATGCCAAGGCTTGCCGCAATGCCATTGCGCGGTCCCCCCTTCAAGGATTGCCCCAGCACATACATCATGTCATTGCCCGGCGTGAGATTGAGGCTCAGCGCCGCCGTCAGGAAAATCAGAAGATCTGCATAGCTAATGGGCATCAAGGGCTTCCTTGAACGAGAGAAGATCGCGCCAGGCCAAGCGCTTTTGCCCGGGCTGCTTCAGCAGGTAACTCGGATGGAAACTGGCCAGCACCGGAATTTTCTTGCCCCCGATGGCGATGTCAAACCATTTGCCGCGCAGCGAAAGCAGCCCATCGCTCTTTCCCGAAAGGCGCTGCGCCGGATGGCCGCCAAGGCAAAGAATGAATTTCGGCCGGCAAAGTTCGATGGCGCGCATGATGTAGGGCTGGCACATTTGAATTTCAGTGTCGGTCGGTGTACGGTTTCCCGGCGGCCGCCAGGGAATGAAATTGAACGAACTTGTGGACGCAACCGACAGCCCGATGGCCCCCAGCATCTTTTCCAGCAGCACAAGGTTTTGCCCGGCGAACACGTTGCCCTCAATGTCTTCATCGCGCCCCGGCACATCGCCAATGATCATCACCTCGGCCTGCGGATTGCCATCGGCAAAACACAAATTGCTCGCGGTCTTTTTCAGCGGGAAATCTTCCATCGCAAGCAGCGCCGCCTGAAGCTCAGCCACTGTGTTGCAGGCGTCTGCCGCCGATGGGGCGGCAAGGGGTGGTGCAACCTTGCTAACCGCCACCGCAACCACGGGCGGAACAACCATCGTCGCAAAGCGGTTGACCGGGGCCTCGCCCACAATCTCGTCGGCCCCCATCTCGATCAGCCAGGCAAGTGCCGCTTGGGCGTCACCGGGGCTCATGTCGTTTTGCTTTGTTTGCATGTCCGAATTGGTTATCTTGTAAGTTGGCTTAAGCCACTATAACAGCCGCTATCCGGAAACGCATGCCCTTTGAGGAGAATTGTCTGTGGAGCAAGTTCAGCGCGAAACCATGGAATATGATGTCGTCATCGTGGGGGCAGGCCCTGCCGGCCTTGCCGCCGCCATTCGCCTGAAACAGCTCTCCGGCGATATCTCGGTCTGCGTGCTGGAAAAAGGCTCGGAGGTCGGCGCCCACATCCTGTCCGGCGCCGTGGTGGACCCTATCGCCCTCAATGAACTCATTCCCGATTGGAAGGAAAAGGGCGCACCCCTCAACACGCCGGTGACCGATGACCGGTTTTATGTGCTCGGCCCCAAGGGCGCGCTCCGCATGCCGAATTTTCTCATGCCGCCGCTCATGAACAATCATGGCAACTATGCCGTCTCTCTTGGCAATGTCTGCCGCTGGCTGGCAACCCAGGCCGAAGGCCTCGGCGTTGAAATCTATCCCGGCTTTGCCTGCTCAGAAGTTCTCTACCGCGAGGATGGTTCTGTACGCGGTGTCGTCGCAGGCGTCATGGGCATCGCCAAGGATGGCAGCCACAAGCCGGACTACCAGCCCGGCATGGAACTCATCGGCAAATATGTCTTCATCGCCGAAGGCGTTCGCGGATCGCTGGCCAAGGAAATCATCGCCAAGTACAAATTATCGGAAGGCCGCGAGCCGCAGAAATTCGGCCTCGGCATGAAAGAGCTGTGGGAAGTGAAGCCCGAAAATCACAGGCAGGGCCAAGTAACCCATACCATGGGCTGGCCTTTGGGCGTAAAGGCCGGTGGTGGCAGCTTCATGTATCATCTGGAAGACAATATCGTTTCCATCGGCTTCGTCGTTCATCTCAATTACCAGAATCCCTATCTTTTTCCCTACATGGAATTCCAGCGCTTCAAGCACCATCCGTTGATCTCGCAAGTCCTTGAAGGCGGCAGGCGTGTGGCCTATGGCGCCCGCGCCATCACCGAAGGCGGTTTTCAATCCGTGCCAAAACTTTATTTCCCCGGCGGTGTTCTTATCGGCTGTTCCGCCGGCTTTGTGAATGTGCCGCGCATCAAGGGCTCGCACAACGCCATGAAGACCGGCATGCTGGCCGCCGAAGCTGCCTTCGCCGCCCTGAATGAAGGCCGCGCCGGCGATGAACTCGCCGCTTACGAAACGGCCTACGAAAATTCCTGGGTCTATCAGGACCTGAAGCGGGTGAAGAACGTGAAGCCCATGTGGTCAAGGCTCGGCCTCGTCGGTGGTGTCGTGCTTGGTGCCGTTGATATGTGGCTTAACACGCTGTTCGGTTTTGGCCTCGGCACCTGGAAACATGGCAAGCCCGACAGCGCCACCTTGAAGCCCGCCGCCGATTCAAGGATAATTAACTATCCCAAGCCCGATGGCGTGCTGTCCTTTGACCGGCTGACCAATATCGCCTTTTCGGCCACCAACCACGACCCCGATCAGCCGGCGCATCTGAAGCTGAAGGATGCGTCGATTCCGATTGCGGTCAATCTGCCGGAATATGCCGAGCCTG
>JBBQNU010000136.1:0-8504 GCA_038330285.1 Hyphomicrobiales bacterium
AAGAGAAAGGATCAAACACCAGACATTCAAAACCCGACGCTTGCATCACCGCGGTAAAGCCGCATAACATGAAACAGCAGGTGCGCCAGATCCTCCATTCAGTCAGGCTGCCAACAGTCTCAAATTATCTGACGACGGACACTCATTAAGAAGACTTTTTCAGGCTTACGCTTGGTATCTAAATGAGCAAGAGAGACGACAAAATGGGTGTAGGAAGATAAGTCTTGCTAAGATGATTGATTCCATATCTGACAGTAAGCGCAGGTCGTTGGAGCCGGAAAGCAAAACAGCAGAACAGAAATTGAGGGAAGCGAACAGGTTGATTGCCAAGGCTGAACAGCTAATCAAGAATGTTGAGCGAGGAAAGTTCCCGGTGTTTGATTGAACTTGAATAACTTGATCTGCAGCTCATCGGCGATGGTGAAACCACCTCAAGGCTTCGAAACAGGTGCCTTTCCTTCTGTGAGGCTGTCCGCAATCGTGCGCGGAAGAAAATGATAATAGCTCTGCTCAATCATCGCCAATGACGTGCCCATGTTATTCGCAACTTCGATCGCATTGCTTCCCGCTTGCAAACGCCAAGTCGCATAAGAATGCCGACATGAGTATATGCCACGAGCGCGTTTGGTCTTGGGATCAGTCCGCAGCCCTGATAATTCTAGCAGGCGCTTGACTCCGCTGTCGTATCCAGAAGGTAAAGACCCATCAGGTAATGCCATTACGAAATCGTCATCGCTGTGTTTAGGACAACGAAGCAGCCTTCTACGTTCAAGAATTGCCCTTACAGGTCGTTGGCCGATGACCAATCTGGCGCCGGTCTTGCCCGTTACATGCAACTCCACAAGATCAACGCCTTTGGGGGTGGTGAAGAACGTAATGTCGCGCCAGCGCAGCCCGCGTCTTTCCCCTGTACGTTCATCCTTTTTATAAAGTTCGTTTTCCCGCAGTCCGCTGTTAAGCAAAACGAGCAGGAAGTCCTGAATTGCTTCCCTGCGCGATCTCTCCGGCTCACTCAAGCTATTTGATGTCACCCATAGGGTCATAAAGCGTTTCAGGATGTAATATTCTTTCAGCTCGAAATGGGGATATGCCCTTGCACGACTGTCTTTCGTTGTTTGCTTCGCTTGGTCAACCTTGGGAATCTGCGTTGCCGACATCCACCCCTGACTCACCGCATGTTTGAATATGCCTCGCAAAATGACGTTTTCACCATTGACCGTCCTAGGTGCGGGAAATCTGCGGTACTTCGCATTTACGGGCCGCTCCAATTCGATGCCGTCTCTCATGTACTTTATGATTTTGATCTTAGAGCCGGGTCCGGTCACCCAATAGTCCCTTCGCCAACTGCGGTATTTGCCGACATCTGCAAGCTTGATCTTATCAATGTCCTTGTCCGCGAAGTATGGTTTTAAGTAACGCTCTACAGCTGGGGCGTAGTCAATTATGGTCCGCTGTTTCCTCGCTCCAGCAGCAACCTGTTTCGCAAGGTCAAGCAGCCAAGCATCCGCGGCCTCGGCGAACGTCACCGTATTCTGTGTCAGGCCAAACTTTGTGCGCCATTTCAGGGCATCATGGCGTTCGACGGCACGTTCCTTGGCAATAGCCTTATTACGTGTTTTGAGGCTTTCCTGAAGTCGTCCGCCGCTGGCAACCTTATAGCTTGCGTACCAATTTGCACTGTCGCCGCGCGTATAAAGCGTCACTTCGCCATCCCGCAATTTGACAGTAGCCATAATTGATCCCTTGCGACAAATCTGTTGCCAAAACTTGTAGCACTCATCCCTTGGGGGTGTAACAAACTGTAACGAGCTTAAATTCACTCGCCGTGTAAGAGCAAGCGCCCATTTTTGCCTTGTCGAGAAATGAGGGGTAGAAGGGAAATCGCTATAGTACGTCTCAAAAAGCTCTTATTTCACGGGCTTTAGTTTTGCCCAGCTTTCCTTCTTGCAACCGCAAATCCTATCCTCTACAACGCGGCGCACGTGACGTGCCCAGGTAGCTCAGTTGGTAGAGCAGCGGACTGAAAATCCGCGTGTCGGTGGTTCAATTCCGCCCCTGGGCACCATCGTTTCCCAACTCAAACACGCAAACAGCCGCAGAACAAGCGAACCCGCGTTATGAGAGGCGCGGCGCGGTTCGCGGTGCTGCCACTTCCGGCAACTCGAAGCACAGGGGCCAATGCACTCTCAACACGCGGCCCCGATGCGAAGCTCATCACCAGCATTGAAGCGCGTGTGCCGGGATGTGTGGACAGCTTCCAATCCTGATGAGTGCGCTACTACAGCGACATCTCCGCTAAGCAAACTTCTAGAAGAGCGCCACCGATGCCGATTTGCGCGTACGGGCAGCTTGATCATAGTGGTGGGTTCTACAACTTATAAGAGTAGTGTTGGCATTATACAATTTATAAGTAATTATCATTTGATTGCATTCTATTCTTTCCTCAACTTTAAAGAGAGTTAAGGATATGCGACTTTTGGCAGCCTCGGTGTTAGCCGGTTCATTATTCGCAATGACATCACCCTCCTTCGGCGGGGAAATCCGCACGGTCAAAGTATTCTCGTCGCTGGATGCACAGGTGTTTCTCAACACCCTGGAGAGCTTCTCACTGAACCAGCGCAATGTGATCGCAAACGCTGACCTGATGCCCACCGGCGCCGACGCCGCTCAAGCAGACGCTTCGGTCATTCCCCGTGTTCTGAAGGTGCCGGCCGACGTAGTCCGCCGAAATCTCTTGAGTCTCAACACGGGCGATCTGGATGCGTTACTGGCCGCCGCCTCTGCAGACAGCAACGTCGAACCTGTTCTTTCGCTCTCTTTATTTGACGACGTAAACATCAACGTCCTCCCCTCCACCATCAGAACACTGGAAGACGGTTCAGTCAGCATAGCTGGAACGGTGCAAGACGCACCGGGAAGTGTTGTTTCTCTCATAAAAAAAGGATCCGATCTATCGGGCACGGTGCAAACCGGCACTTCAATTTTTGAACTGAGGCCGAGCAATCCTTCCGAACCAGCAGGAGCAGCAGACTACCTGAGCTCCAAGACCCTTGTTGATCAGGTCAAGCCCGTTACGTATCTCGATGAACCTCCTCCAGAAACCCTAAAGATCAAGCCGCCCAAAAAGGACGGCGGCCTGGATTTGAATTTTGAGCCTCCTGCGGGGAATGACCCTACCCAACCAGCCATTGTTCCCAATGTCGAATTTATCGTCTTCTTTACAAAAGAGAGCGCCAAACAAGCATTGGAAAAAAACGGGCAAACCCCCAACCAGTTTGCGGAAGCGGCAATCAGGCTGACCCAGCAGACACTCGATAACTCCCAAATTCGCCAGCATCTGGTACTGAAAAAAGCTGAGGAAATCGACTATGCGGAAACGGGAAACATTATCCTTGACCGTGACCGGATTCAGGCGGGCTCGGACGGCCTGGAACAGGTTATGCAACGCCGGGACGCAACCAATTCCGATGTCGCCGTATTGATAGTGGAGGATTCAGGTCCCTATTGCGGCATCGCATACATTCCGGAAGACCTGAGCCTGGATTATTCAGATTTTGCGATCATGGTTGTTGCCAGAACCTGCGCAATGCGCAATCACTCTTTTCCGCATGAGTATGGGCATCTCAATGGCGCCCGGCATGATCGCTATACCGACAATTTGGGAATGCCGATGGCAGACGCGCACGGCGTAATCTACAAAATTTCTGAAGGTAAATATGGCCGTGATGTCATGGCTTATCCCGGATACTGCAAGAATGTGCTGCAGATCGATACTGACACCAATTGTTTCAGACAGGGGGTGTGGTCAGGCCAAGGCTGGACCTATGGAGAATTGCTTAAGTCTTCCGACGACGATGTCGACAACAATAGCCGCCGCACGTTGAGGCTATTTGGCCCCATAATTTCTGCTTACAGATAAACATGAACAGGGAGAGTAAAATGATCAAGACCTCATTTATTGCATTCTGCAGTCTGGCAGCCATGAGCGTGAGCTCGCTGGCTCAGGATGATGCCATGCTCACAACAGTCTTGGAGCGCAACATCAGTTTTCTGAATCATCAATTGCCAACCATACTTTACTACGCCGACAAAGGTGCCGTGAGTGCGGCGGATGTGCCCGCAGAACAGGCGGACACCGTGGATGACGTCGTAAAATCGGCAGAACTGATTAATAAGATCAGAAAGCTGTTTGATGCGAAAATGATCGCGGCTCCCGCAGGAGCGGATGCCAACGCGGACTTCTGGAAAGATGCAGAGCGCGCCGTTTCCACGGCTGCCATCATTGCATCTTTTCTGGACGTAAAAGTTGCACAGAATCCAGCTGCCGATGAAAAAACCAGGGCGGACTGGATCAGCACGGCAGTCGCTATCTGCAGTTTGGTATGCGACAAGCCGAAATAACTTCCCTTATTGGATCGCCGGTTCCGCCAACACATGATTTGAGACGTTCCAGCTTTGGAACGTCTCAAATTGCTGCCAAACCTCCTACAGCGATACGGACAGGCCGCCGTCGACCGCAAGCACATGGCCATTGACGTAGGAGGCGGCGTCGGAGGCGAGAAAGACCACGGCGCCGCCCAGTTCTTCCGGCTTGGCCCAGCGCCCGGCCGGGGTCCGCGCTTCCACCCATGCGGTGAATGCCTTGTCATCGAGGAGAGCGGTGTTGAGTTCCGTCGCAAAATAGCCGGGCGCGAGGGCGTTGATGGTAATGCCGTGGCGGCCCAGTTCGGCTGCCATTGAGCGAGTCAGGCCGTGCAGCCCGGCCTTGGCCGCCACATAGGCGTGAATGGTGGGTCGGCCAAGAATGGCGGCCACCGATCCGGTGTTGATGATTCGCCCGTATTTCCGGGGCAGCATGAGGCGGGCGGCATCCCTCGCCAGGCGAAAGCAGGCGGTGAGATTGACACTGATGACGCGGTCGAAATCATCATCCTCCCATTCAACCAGAGGCCGGCGGTGCTGGATGCCGGCGTTGTTGACCAATATATCGAGATGGCCGTGTTCCTTGACAATGCCTTCGAGCGCTTCTCGCGAGACAGCAGCATCGGATACATCGAAGGCCAGGGGTTGCGCGCCGATGGAGTTTGCTGCCGTGGCAAGGGCTGCTGCATCGCGGGCATTGATAATGACATGGGCGCCATTTTCCTTCAGGGCCTTGGCCATGGCCAATCCCAGTCCGCGCGAAGCGCCCGTCACGAGGGCAACGCGATTTTCCAGCGAGAACATTTTTGTCATGACTTACTCCAATAAAAAGGCGGGGAAGCTCCCCGCCCTTTCAATACCCTGTTAAAATTCTACTTCGCGATGCAGGTGTCAGCCGTTTCCGGCGTGCAGACATCGAGGCCCGTGTAGGACGGATCGGCTGGTGCCGGCTTGCCATCCTTCATGTCGGCAAAGGCCTTCATGGTCATATAGCCCATTTCAAATGGACGCTGGCCCACCTGACCCAGGGAATAGCCTTCCTTCATCTGGTCAATCTGAACCGGCAGCGTATCGGCAACCACAAGGGCCAGCGACTTATCGGCGATCATGCCCTTGTACTTTTCAACAGCCGCGCGGTTTGCATCGGGAACAAACTGCGGGAAGCCGCCGGTCGGGATGAAGGCATCCAGCTTGGGGTTCTTGGCCATGATGTCCTCGAACTGCTGCACCGAGAGCGGGAAGTCGTCGTTGGTGTAGAGCGGGCAGCCCTCGATTTCCGTCCAGCCGTTCTGGCCGGTGAGGCGGTCGCCGGGCGAGGCAGCCGACTTCGTGCCTGACAGCACGTCGCGAATGCCCTGCATGCGCTCATTGTGGTTGGCCGCCGCAGCGCCGCCCGACTGGATGCAGACGGTGCCGCCCTTTGGCTTGATCTTCATGGCGAGCGTGGCGAGATTGGTGCCAATCTCATAGTTGTGGGTGCCGATATAGGCCAAACGCAGGTCCTTGTTCTCGGGAAGCATGTCGGAGTCCCAGGTCAAAACCGGAATGCCGGCATCCTTGGCGGCCTGAAGGGCTACCGTCATGGCAGCGGCGTTGGCCACGGCCACGGCAATGCCATCAACCTTCTTGGCCACGAGATCCTGCACGATCTGGACCTGTTCGTCACCGCCGCCGTGCTCGCCCGGTCCGATATACATGCACTCGAAGGCGCCGTTTGATTCAGTTTCAGCCTTCTTGCAGCCATCACGGGCCTGGTCGAAGAACGGGTTGTTCATGTTCTTGGGAACCAGCGCGAAGGTGAACTTCGCCTGGGCCCCAACTGCGGCCACGGTAAGCGCCCCAAAGGCAACCGCTGCGGTCAGTAAAAATTTCTTCATGTTGGATCCTCCACTTTTGTTTACTCAGTGCCGCCGGATTTATTTCCGGCCGGCGGTTTTCTAGCGGTTTCGTTTCGGAACAATCCTGTCAAACATCGCGGCGACGAAAGACTTGCCGCCGGTTTGCTTGCCAAGAAGAACCGCGAGAATGATGAAGGCGCCAACGAAGGCCCCTTGCCAATTTGAATCAATGCCGGCCATCAGCAGGGCATTGCGGATGACTTCCAGGAAGGCCGAGCCGACGATGGCGCCAAAGGCTGTTCCCGCCCCGCCCATCAGGTTGGCGCCGCCAATAACCGTGGCGGCGATCACCCGCAGCTCGTAGGACTGGCCCATGGCGTTGATGGCTGAGCCGCTGTAGCCAAGAATGAGCAGCGAGGCGATCGAGGCCGTGAAGGCGGAGAACACATAGGCCTGGAATTTCACAAGATTCACGGGAACTCCGGTCAGGCGCGCGGCTTCTTCATTGCCGCCGATGGCGAAAAGGTGGCGGCCCCACGCCTTGAAAATAAAGACATAGCCGACGATGAGGCCGAGCACGATCATGGTCCAGAAATGTGACGAAAATTGCGGGATCCAGTCGGGAATTGAATCGCCTGGAGCCTGGCGCGGCCATTTCGCCTGGCCGATGGCCTTGACGATGGGGGCATCGGGGCCAAATTTGTAGAGCATCTGGTTGCCGGACAGGACCACGGCGAGCGAGCGGGCAATCGACATCATGCCCAGGGTCACCACGAAGGACGAAAGGCCCACATAGGCCACAAAGAAACCATTGACGGCGCCGCACGCCAGCCCTGCGGCCAAGCCCATGAAGAACGCCACATACCAGGAATATTCCCAGCTGAGAAAAAGCCCCGTGACAATCGCCACCACGCCCATGATCGAGCCGATTGAAAGATCGATGCCTCCGGTGATGATCACCACGGTCATGCCCAAGGCCATGATGCCGAAGGGCGCGAAGTTCCGGGTCATGTTGGCAAAGTTGTCGACAGTGCCGAAACTGACCTCATACATCGCCATGCCGGCATAGAGAACAACCAGCGCCACCGTCACCCAGAAGGCCTGGCTGGAGAGAAGCCGCTGCAGAGTCGTCTGCTCCTTGATCTCCGAAACGTCGGAGAGAATGGCGTGATTTTCCGCAGGCGCTGTTGCTGTGGCTTTAGGCGGCACGGATCGCTCCCGTAATCAGCCCGGTAATTTCTTCGGGACTTGTTTTGGCCGTTGCCTTGTCGGCAACCAATGAGCCACGCCGCATGACCATGATGCGGTCACACACGGCAAAGACGTCTGGCATGCGGTGGCTGATCAGCATGATGGCCACCCCTTGCGCCTTGAGGCGGCGGATGAGTTCAAGAACCTCGGCCACCTGGCGCACCGAGATGGCCGCCGTGGGCTCATCCATCAGAACCAGCTTGGCATTGGAAAGCCTTGTGCGGGCAATGGCTACGGCCTGGCGCTGGCCGCCCGACATTTTCTTCACCAGATCGCGCGGGCGGGTTTCCGACTTGAGCTCGCTGAAAAGCTCGGCGGCGCGCTTGATCATGGCCTCCTTGTCGAGGATATTGAAGGGCCAAACACCCTTGTTGATTTCGCGGCCGAGAAAAACATTCTGCGCCGCCGTCAGGTTGTCAGCAAGCGCCAGGTCCTGATAGACCACTTCAATCCCCTTGGCGCGCGCTTCTATGGGCTTGTGGAAGTGGCAGACCTGGCCATCGACAATGACTTCGCCATCGGTTGGCGGAAAATTTCCGGCGATGAGCTTGACCATGGTGGATTTGCCCGCGCCATTGTCGCCCATGAAGCCCACGACTTCGCCGGCATCGAGCGAAAAGCTGACATCGGTCAACGCATGAATAGCACCAAAGCTCTTTGAAACAGCGTTTACCTGCAGCAACGCCATCAACACACCTCCCGGATTGGACCCCACGGCTTCTCTGTCCGCTGGCCAAACCCGAGCGTAGACGGTTCGGGAAAAATTTCAATAGCCTTGCGGTTGCGCATGCAGGCCTCCGGAACGCTTGACTCTCCCTCTCACCGTTTAATCGGGGGTATAGTGAAAGTTCCATTAGGCTGCATACTCATTAATGGCTGGGCAAATCGGTTGCCTCCTGATTCAATCCTCGAAACAGGAGGCTGTAGCATGGCGCATGGGCGATATGACCTGACCGAGTTCGAGTGGAAGACAATCCAGCCGTTGCTTCCGAA
>JBBQNU010000137.1:0-8502 GCA_038330285.1 Hyphomicrobiales bacterium
GAGGTTGTCCCCTCATGCTATTTTGGTCTTGGCAATGGCAAGAGCCGTTCCTTGCATGACTCAGGCTATGACTTCAATGATGAGCTGCTGGTCAAGGGGCCGGTGTTTTGGGGCCGGCTGGTTGAGCGCTTTTTGAAAGAGGCGTAGCCGATGACCGTTAATTACTACAGCACGACGCGAGGGAAATAGAACGAGACAACCCAGTTGGGCATGTCGACGATATCACTGATGCGTAAATCCCCGCATACCGAGCAGAGCAGGTAGGCATCAACGGCGTTCATGTTGTGGCGCTTGGAGAGAAGGTCGATCATGCCCGAAACGGCGGCTCGCGCTCCTTCCATAATGTCTGGACCAACGCCGGTTGTCACTTCGTAGCCTTTTACGTCGAGATGGCGGGTTACAGGCCCCGGCGTGGTAAAGCGCGGGAAGGCCAGGTTGGCGCCTTTCACCAGCTCGAATTTCGCGGCGATGGTGCAGGGGCTTTCAATGGCCGTGCCGCACACTTCGCCATCGCCTTGTGCGGCGTGGGTATCGCCCACGCTGAACAGCCCTCCTTTGACTTCAACGGGCAAGTAAAGTTCGGTTCCGGCCGCAATGTCGCGGATATCGAGATTGCCGCCCATGCGGCGCGGCGGAACCACCGAATGCAGGCCCGGTTCGGCAGGCGCCAGGCCGATGGTGCCGCAGAAGGGTTTCAGCGGAATGCGCCCGCCTGGGCCATAAAGAGCAGGTGCCAGGCTGGCAGCATCATATTTCCAAATGTGGAGGGCAGGGTCCTTGAACTGGTCGGCGAGAAGGCCAAAACCCGGGATATTGGCCGTCCAGCCCCAGCCGGAGGGGCCAAATTCCAGAAGCGTTACCTTGATGGCGTCGCCCGGTTCAGCGCCATCAATGTAGATGGGGCCGGCCACGGGATTGACCTTGCTGAAATCCAGTTTGCCCAAGTCGCTGAGCGTTGAGGTGGCGGTGATTTGCCCGCCAGAGGAATCCGGCGGGTTGAAGGCAACGGTTTCACCGGGCGCGATCTTGATCGCGGGCGCGTTGGCATTGTTCCAGCCGTAGTGGCAGGTGTGATCATGGATTGTGTGGGTGCATTTCATGGTTTCGATGTTCATCCGAACATGGCTGGAATGTCAATTGTCGCAGGGCCATTGCAAGTATCCAATTGCCGCGATAGCGTTATGCGCCTGAGTTACGTGTCGAGAGTGGGGCCGGGATGAATATCAAGTCTGTTGAGGGGCGCGCCAAGTTCGGGAAATACGAAACCTGGTATCGTGTTTCGGGCGACCTCACATCGAAAAAGCCGCCAATTTTCATTCTCCACGGAGGCCCCGGCGCTGGCCATAATTATGTGGATTCCTACAAGCTGCTGAGCCGCGATGGCCGCGCTGTTATCCACTACGACCAGGTGGGTTGCGGGAATTCCACCCTGCTGCCGGACAAGGGCGTTGATTTCTGGACCGTCCAGCTCTTCATCGATGAACTGAATAGTCTGGTTGACCATCTCGGCCAGCGCAAGGCTTTCCACGTTTTGGGGCAAAGCTGGGGCGGCATGCTGGGGGCAGAATATGGCACCACGCGGCCTGCGGGCCTGAAATCCCTGACCATTGCCAATTCTCCGGCCTCGATGGCCCTATGGATGAGTGAAGCAGCCCGCATGCGCATGCTCATGCCGCAGCATATCCAGGACGCGCTGAACCGCCACGAGGCGGCGGGAACCACGAGCGATCCGGAATACCAGGCGGCCACCATGTGGGTTTATGAACAGCATGTCTGCCGCGTCGTTCCATTTCCGCCGGAAGTGACAGAAACGTTTGAACAGGTGGCGCGCAACCCGACAGTTTACAATGTCATGAACGGCCCCAATGAATTTTTTGTGGTTGGATCACTGAAAACCTGGAGCGTGATTGACCGGCTGCACAAGATCAATGTGCCGACCTTGATTATTTCCGGACGGCATGATGAGGCAACGCCCGCCTGCGTTCAGCCTTTCAAAGACAACATAAAAGGCGCCACTTGGGAAATCTTCGAACAGTCGAGCCACATGCCCCACGTCGAAGAAAAGGAAAAATGCATGAAGCTTGTCGGGGCTTTTCTCGACGCGAACGACTAAATAAAAAACAGGGAGAGATGTTATGAAAAAGTGGTTATTGGCAAGTGCGGCTGTCGTGCTTTTCACGATTGGCGCGGTGGCGCCTGCCTGGGCGGAATACCTGAAAGAGCACCGTGGCGGAACCATGCGCATTGTAGCGCGTTCAGCCGGCGGCACGGTTGACCCGCACATCAACTACACCCTGCAATACTGGCAGATTTACCAGTCGCTCTATGACGGCCTGATCAATTTTCAAAAGGCCAATGGCGCCGATGGCTTTACAAAAGTTCCAGACATTGCCGAGGCATTTCCGGAACCCACCAATGACGGCAAGACCTATGTGTTCAAGATCCGAAAAGGGATCATGTTTTCCAACGGCAAGGAATTGGGCGTCAAGGACGTCGTGGCCTCATTCCAACGCATCTTCAAGGTTTCAAGCCCGACAGCAGGCGGCTTCTATTCCGTCATCGTCGGTGCCGACAAATGCCTGGCAGATGCCAAAACCTGTACCCTTGAAGGCGGCGTAGTTGGAGACGAAGCCGCCGGCACTGTCACCATCAACCTGACCCGGCCCGATGCCGAGTTCTTTGATAAGCTGGCTCTGCCCCATGCAGCTATCGTTCCGGCAGATTCGCCCACGGAAGATGTGGGTTCCAATCCGCTTCCGGGCACGGGCGCCTACACGATTTCGGCCTATGATCCCAACAAGGGCATGACGCTGTCGCGCAATCCGCATTTCAAAGTTTGGAGCGAGCAGGCCCAGCCTGATGGCTATCCTGATGTTGTGCAGTACGATTTTGGCTTGACCGAAGAAGCCCAGGTGACGGCTGTGCAGAACGGCGAAGCCGACTGGATGTTTGACGAGCCGCCTGCCGACCGTTTGGCCGAAATGGGCACCAAGAACAAGGATCAGGTGCATGTGACCCCGCTTACGGCGTGGTGGTATGTGCCGATGAACACACGGCTAGCCCCGTTCGATAACGTCAAGGTGCGGCAAGCCGTGAACTTTGCCATCGACCGCAAACAGCTTGTGAACCTGTTCGGTGGCCCGGTTCTCGCTTCGCCGGTTTGCCAGGTCTTGCCGCCGGGCTTCCCCGGCCATGAGGACTATTGCCCCTACACCAAGGATCCGGGCACCAAATGGTCTGCCCCTGATCTGGAAAAAGCAAAACAACTGGTGGAGGAATCCGGCACCAGGGGCCAGAAGGTAACAATCATTACGGAAGACAAGGCCGTTTCCAAATCGATCGGCGTCTACCTGCAAAGTGTTTTGACGGAGCTGGGTTATGATACGGAGGTAAAGCCCATCTCGGCGAACATCCAGTTCACCTATATCCAGAACACCAACAACAAGGTGCAGATGTCGATTACCCAGTGGTATCAGGATTACCCGGCCGCTTCGGACTTTCTGAACATCCTGTTTGGCTGCTCAAGCTTCATGGAAGGCTCCGACAGTTCCATCAACATCGCCGGTTTCTGCGACAAGGACATTGATGCCAAGATGCAGGCGGCCCTTGCCCTTGGCGTGACTGATCCTGCTGCTGCCAACAAGGAATGGGCAGTGATTGACAAACTGGTGACGGACAATGCACCCGCTGCGGCGCTATTCACGCCGAAGCATCTCGACTTCGTTTCCAAGCGGGTTGGCAATTTCCAGTTCAACTCGCAATACTACTTCATGGTCACCCAGGCCTGGGTTCAGTAACAGGCCTCTTTCGTGACGGCGGAAACGATTGCAATGCGCCGCGTGAGCCGTGGTCCCTGGGCCACGGCCATGCGGCGGCTGGCACGCGACCGGGCCGGCATGGCTGCGTTGGCGCTATTTATGGTCATTTTTATCATGTGCCTGCTGGCGCCGGTTTATGCGAGTTGGGCAGGCGTTGATCCCTTTACTTCCAGCCTTGATGCGACAGTTACCATTGATGGCAATTCCATCCCAGTTATGGAGCAATCCACGGAGGGCCTAGGACTGGGCTACAATCCCATTGGTCCCACGTGGCGGCTGGGGAGCTATTTTTTAGGGGCCGACAACCAGGGCCGGGATGTGATGGCGCGGCTGCTTTATGGCGGGCTCACATCACTGCTGATTGCCGGTAGCGCAACCCTGCTTACGCTCACATTGGCAACAATTCTGGGCCTTGCCGCCGGTTTTTTTGGCCGACTGACGGATATCATTCTTTCGCGCATTCTGGACGTATTGTGGGCCTTTCCGGTCTATCTTCTCGCCATTTCACTGTCCATCGTCCTGATTGCGCACGGCATCCAGATTGGACCCATCAAGATTGAATCGGGAAGCCTGTGGCTGCCCATTTTCATCATTGGCATTGTTTATATTCCCTATGTGGCGCGGCCCATCCGCGGGCAGGTGCTGTCTTTGCGCGAAAGCGAATTTGTTCTGGCGGCAATTGGCCTCGGCGTTCCCAGCCATCGCATCCTGCTGCGCGATATTCTGCCCAATGTTTCCACAACTCTGATCGTTTTTGTGCCGCTCATGATGGCGCTCAATATGCTGACTGAATCCGCCTTGTCGTTCCTTTCCATTGGCGTGCAGCCGCCCGATGCGAGCTGGGGAAGCATTATCCAGGACGGGCAGGGGTTGTTGTATTCGCGGCCATGGGTTGCCATGGCGCCAGGCATTGCCATTGTGCTCTGTGTGCTCGCTTTGAATGTGCTTGGAGATGGCTTGCGCGATGCGCTTGACCCACGGTCGAAGATCAGATTGGGGCGTGGCTGATGCTGCTTGCCCTTCTGCAACGTTTGGGACAGATGCTTTTCGTCATGCTTGGTATTAGCATGCTGGTGTTCTTTATTTTCTTTGCGACCCCAGGCTCCGATCCAGCATCGCGCATCGCAGGGCGCGGCGCCAGTCCTGAAATTCTTGAAGCCGTGCGCAAGAGTTTTGGTCTCGACCAGCCGTTCTACGTGCAATATTTCGTGTTGATGAAGAAAATCTTCATCACGGGTGATCTGACGTCGTTCGTCAACCGTGGCTGGAAAGTCGTGCCGGCTGTCCTGGATACGATTCCGGTGACATTATCACTCGTCATTGGCGCTGCGGTATTGTGGGTTGTCTTTGGCATGCTTATTGGCATTGTTGCCGCTGCCACGCGGGGAAGCTGGCTTGACAAGCTGCTGATGATCTTCGGCCTCATTGGCATTTCCATGCCGGTTTACTGGTTGGGCGAGGTGATGAACCTGGTCACGCAAAGCCGATTTCACGATACCTGGATGTTTTCCTGGGTGCCGCCATTGGGTTACAAGAATTTGTCGGACGATCCCAAGGGCTGGTTTCTAACCCTCATCATCCCATGGATCACGCTCGCCGTTCTCTACATCGGCCTCTATGGCCGCGTGCTGCGCGCCAGTCTCATCGAGGCGCTGCAGGAAGACTATATCCGCACGGCGCGGGCCAAGGGGCTTTCCGAAACGCGCATTCTGCTGCGCCATGCGCTGCGCACCTCGCTCATCAGCTTTGTTACCCTGTTTGGGCTGGATTTTGGCGCACTTGTTGGCGGCTCGGCACTTCTCACCGAAGTCGTCTTCAATTTGCAGGGGGTGGGCAAGCTCACCTACGACGCCCTGCAAAACCTTGATCTTCCCATCATCATGACAACAGTGATGTATGCCTCTTTCTTTGTGGTCATGGCCAATGCCCTGGTTGATGTGGTTTACATTCTGCTCGACCCCCGGGTGAGGGCAAGCTGATGCTGAGTGTGCGCGATCTCCGCGTTTCATTCCGCACCGAGCAGGGCTTGCTGCAGGCCATTGATGGTGTTTCCTTTGATGTGGGAGAAGGGGAAATTCTCGGTGTCGTAGGGGAATCCGGTTCTGGAAAAACCGTTTCGCTGCTGGCCGTCATGGGACTGATCAATGATCCGAATGCGGTTATTGAAGGTTCGATCAAGTACCGGGGCCGCGAGCTTATCGGATTGCGGCCGGCGGAGATGCGCAAGTTGCGGGGCCGTGAAATCGCGATGATTTTTCAGGACCCGATGACGGCGCTTACACCCGTTTATACCATTGGCTGGCAGATTGCCGAACAAATCCTGGCCCATGAAAAAATCAGCAAGGCGGCGGCGCGCAATCGCGTAATCGATTTGCTGGCCGAAGTGAACATTCCCCATCCCGAGGAAGCGGTGGACCGTTATCCGCACCAGCTTTCGGGCGGCATGCGGCAACGTGCGGTGATTGCCATGGCGCTGTCTTGCAATCCAGCGCTTCTGGTGGCCGATGAACCCACAACCGCTCTTGATGTCACCGTGCAGGCGCAAATACTTGATCTCGTGCGGAGGCTGCAACGCAACCACAAGTCAGCCATCGTTTTCATCACCCATGACATGGGGGTCATTGCCGAGATTGCCGACCGGGTCATGGTTATGTATGGCGGGCGCATTGTCGAACGCGGCAGCAAGCGGGATCTGTTTCTCGAATCCCGGCATCCCTATACGCGCGCCCTGCTTGATTCAATTCCACCACTGGAAGGCAAGCGGCCCAGACGCCTGCGGTCAATACCGGGTTCGCCGCCGTCGCTGCAGGACCGGTCCACGGGGTGCTGCTTTGGCCCGCGCTGCCCGCAACGCTTTGATAAATGTACCGCACAGCCTGAACTTGTGGGTGATGCCCATGCCGCTGCCTGCTTTCTGGTGCGGACGCCATGATCAACACCCCGCTTCTTGAGGCGATCAATGTCGGAAAGCAGTTCACGGTTGGAAGCCCCTTCTCGGCGCGGGGACGTCTCACGGTGCATGCTGTTGACGGTGTTTCCCTATCCGTAATGCCAGGCGAAACCCTTGGGCTTGTTGGCGAGTCCGGTTGCGGCAAGTCGACCCTGGGCCGCTGCATGGTGCGGCTTTACGACATCACGTCCGGCACAATGCGTTTCAAGGGAGATGACATCTCGCGAAAATCCATGCGTGAGATGCGGCCTTTGCGCAAAGAACTGCAAATTGTTTTCCAGGATCCTTATGCCTCACTCAATCCGCGCCGTCGGGTGCGTGACCTCATTGCCGAGCCCCTCCGGGTACACACCACATTATCCAAAGATGAAATCGCCCGACGGGTGACGGGGCTGCTTGATCTCGTAGGGCTTCAACCGGACCATGCCACCCGTTACCCCCACGAATTTTCCGGCGGCCAGCGCCAGCGGATCGGCATTGCGCGGGCCATTGCGCTTGAGCCAAAGCTGATCGTTCTCGACGAGCCTGTCTCGGCTCTCGATGTTTCGGTGCAGGCGCAAATCGTAAACCTGCTGGCGGATTTGCAAGAGCGGCTGAATCTGACTTATGTATTTATCGCCCATGATTTGAGCGTAGTGCGGCAGGTATCGACGCGCATTGCGGTGATGTATCTGGGTTCGATTGTCGAGCTTGGCCAGGCTGACGATATTTTTGCCAAACCGGCGCATCCCTATACCCAAGCGTTGATTTCCGCGGTGCCGGTGCCGGATATCACAAAACGGGGATCGCGGAACCGCATCATCCTGACCGGCGACGTGCCCAGTCCGGTCAATCCGCCATCGGGGTGCCGTTTCCATCCCCGTTGTCCCATAGCGCGGGAGCGCTGCAAGGTGGAACGGCCTTTACTCTTGAGGCAAGATTCTGGCAGACAGGTTGCGTGCCATTTTCCGCTTCAGGGGTTTTAACGCATTAAATGGGTCGGATATTCATAAACCCAAGGCTCAGGACCTATAAAGCACTCGGCCCCCGGGCGTTCAGGTCCACGAAGTCGAGGACCCGCCGCACAAACTCAGGCCGGGCTTGCCACGGACCCCCATGACCGACACTTTGGATTTCTGACAGCGAAGCGTCCGGCAGACAGGCCAGGACCTCTGCCGCCACGAACTTGTAGTGCGGCAGGGTTTCCGAGCCGACGATGAGAAGAACAGGGCACGACACCTCGCCAATCTGCGCGCAGGTCAGCGGTTCTGGTGTAGGGGCGTCAAAGTCCGGGATCATCGTGTGGGCATTCTCGATAAGCATCGCTTGGATACGCGGGTCCAGTGTCGCGAACCCACCCTTCTCCATGCCTAGCACGAACTCGACCGCCATCGGCATCGCGCTGGCCCCATCGCCCGCCTTTGCCGCGGCATATGCTCCTGCAAAGCCCTGGCCGAAAGCCTCAAGCAGCGCCTTGTTCTTTAGCGTGTCGGAAAGGATCGAGCTCAGCGCCGGCTCATAGACCGTCACCGTGCGAACGAGGTCGGGCACCTCCACGGCCGCACGCAGTACCATGCCTCCACTGTAGGACCAGCCGACCAGATGTACGGGCTCATTCAGCGTCCGGAGGATCGCTACCAGATCGGCCGTGTGCACATCCCGGGAGAACGGCTTCTCCTGGGGCCATCGCGTCGTCCCAAAGTGCCGATGCGTGTAGGCCATGAAGCGATGCTCTGCCGACACTTCCTGCCAAAG
>JBBQNU010000138.1:0-8496 GCA_038330285.1 Hyphomicrobiales bacterium
CGCCTCAGCGATATTTCATCCGCGTCAAAGACTTCCATCAAAGCCTTTGTCTCGCCAGGCCAAGTGGCCTGATTCAATTCCTCAAATACCACTACACTGCCTTTAATCAGGCATGGCTTAATCAGCTTCAATAGCTCAACCGTTGGTTCATACAATCCAAGGCCAAAATTGGCGAGTGCGACGATGGTTTCTGGGTGATCCGCAATGTATGACGCGCAACTGGCCGGTAACTCGCCTTCAACAATGCAGCCTTTTTTTTATGTGTCCTAGTGGGCGATTCAGATCAAGCAGATCAATTCCCCTTAGGATTTCGCCTGCCCCATCATAGGCCATCCCTCCCTTCGCCTTAATCGCCAGATCACCGCCTTCGGCGCCAGTATCCGCATCTCCCAACTCCGAAAAACCGGCGAAGGACTCAAATCCAATTATTTTTCGAATGTGATTATAGGGTTCGTAAATTGCACTGAACTGCTGCCAGGAAAAAAAAGAACTTCCTCGATATACGCCGAAATCCAGAACTGAGCCATGAACTTGCAATATTTTCCGATATATTTCATTTCTAGCCAGAAAATAGCTGATCGCTTGCCGGGGGGCAAATCTCGAAAACGCCTGAATTTTTTCGACGAATGCGCCATCGCTTTCATTGAAATAATTCTCGATTTCGGAAAAAAACTTTTTCTCGGATTGCTGATAGTTTTTTGGATTAGATTGCTTCAACGAGCTCTCCTTTACTTTTTTCGCGAGACATACTTATACCAATCGGACAGCAATCTGACCAATTCTCATTAACATGTTCATTGGCAGATTATTGCACGTCTGCTTCTCGTCGAATGTGCTTGGCGCTATGCATTTAGACCTAGTCATTTTCGAACAGTCCAAAGACTGTCGAACACACCCGGTTGATCTCGTCATTCCCCATGTCATGGTAGCTTGGCAGGTTGATTGCCCTGTTGGGAATACCGTAAGAATTTATATTGTGCGCCACAGGCTCAAACGGAGGAAGGGAGCTTAACGGCCAGAAGAATACACGTGCGTCGATGTTCGCTGCAGCAAATGCAGCCTGCAATCCCTCCCGGTTGACGCCCGTTTCAGGTGCAAAAGCAGCTGTCGGCATCCAGAACCCGTTCTGCATTTCCGCCGGTTCGGGATTCATGGAAATACTGTTAAGGCCAGCGAACCTATCGCGGTAAGTGTAGAAAATCTCGCGCTTGCGAGCAATCAGCTCATCTATTCTTTCAAGCTGCGCGCAGCCGATCGCGGCCTGGACATTCGACATTTTATACTTGAAGCCGACCATGTCCGGCCAAAACTGCTTTTTTTGGCCGCGGGCGCGCCCGTGGTTGCTCAACGTAAGAACCTGCTCATAAAGACCTGAGTCGTTGGTGACGAACATTCCGCCTTCGCCCGTGGTGAGTGTTTTTGTGCCATGAAACGAGAAGGCACCAAAGGAACCCATGGCGCCGGCCCGTTTCCCGCGATAGACAGAGCCTATCGCTTCCGCGGCGTCTTCAACGACAGGAATGCCGTATTTCCCGCCAATGGCAATAAGCTCGTCCATTTCACACAGATTGCCATAGAGATGAACCGCCAGAATGGCCTTTGTCCGGGGGGTGATGCTTTTTTCCACGAGAGCCGGATCGAGGCACCACGAGTTCGACAGAATATCGACGAACACCGGTTTTGCGCCGAGATGCACAATAGGCGCAGCACTTGCCACCCAATTTGTGTCAGCCAAAATTACCTCATCGCCTGGCCCCACACCCAGCGCTGCGAGCCCCATGTGAAGCGCGCCCGTGCAGCTCGACGTGGCGATGGCGTATTTCACATCCAGGTGAGACTTGAACGCCGCTTCGAAGCGATTGATGTAATCGTAGCAGTGGTCGCCCCAACCATTTGCTACCGCATCGGTGGCATAACTCACCTCCAATTGCGTGATTGATGGCCTGGTATAGGGAATGCGGGCGTTCATCGGATTTCCAATGCAGGTACAGCAGTTACAAATGCTCCCCCCGCCTCCTTGAACGCGCTTAGTTGTTGCCTAACCTCAGAAGCGATATTCCATGGAAGAATGAGCACTGCGTCCACTTCGCTCCTGGACAAAATATCGGGCGCGACAATCGGGATGTGGCTTCCGGGCATGAACTTTCCCTGTTTTGAGGGTGCGGCATCGCAGATATAGGGCAGGAGATCGGGTTTCACGCCCGCGTAGTTCAGCAGGGTGTTGCCCTTGGCCGCCGCGCCATAGCCCACAACTCTTTTTCCCCGCTCCTTTTCGGTGATCAGGAGCTGCAGCAAATTGTCCTTCACCCTATTGGCAATGGCCTGAAATCCCGCATAAACCGCGGCATCCTGCAGACCAAATTGCGCCTCATCGGCAAGCAGCATTTTTACACGATCACTTTCTTGCCGCCCATCGCCGGCATGACAGCCATAAACACGCAGGCTGCCGCCATGGGTTGGCAGTTCTTCAACATCATAGACCCGCAACCCGCACCCATCGAAGATGCGCGCGACGGTGAACAGGGAGAGGTACGAAAAGTGCTCGTGATAGATGGTGTCGAACTGCGCCTGTTGAATGAGCCGCATGAGGTGCGGGAATTCCAGCGTAATGGTGCCGCCCGGCTTCAAGGCCGCGGCCAGGCCCCAGGTGAAATCATTGATATCTGGAACATGGGCATAGACGTTGTTTCCAACGATCAGATCCGCCCGGCTTCCCTCGCTGGCCAATCTCCGCCCCAAAACTTCGTCAAAAAATTCACGCAAGACCGGAATGCCGAGCGCTTCGGCCGCCGCGGCGGTGCTCGCGGTGGGCTCTATCCCGAGGCAGGGAATTCCCGCGGCCAGAAAATTCCTGAGAAGGTAGCCATCGTTGGAGGCGATCTCGATCACGACGCTATCCTTGCCGAGCGAGAAGCGGCTGATCACGTCCTGCGCATAGCGTTTGGCGTGGGCCAGCCAGCCGGAAGAGGTGCTGGAAAAATACGCGTATTCCGAATTGAACAACTCGCTTGCGTCCGCATAGTCTTCGGTCTGCACGAGCCAGCACTGATCGCAAACCAGCACCCGGAGCGGATAGTATTTTTCCGGACGGTTCAGGTCGCTGGCCTTGAGATAGGCGTTTGACGGGGGAGCAAAGCCGAGATCGAGAAATTTGCTGGCAAGCCCGGCTGAGCAATGACGGCACCTCACAGTTTCACTCCCTCAAAGCCTGGCTCTATTGCCGGGTGAGCCAGATCGCGTTGCGACAGGTCAACAATGGGAAGCGGCCAGGAAATGGCCAATTTCACATCGCGGACGTCAAGGCCCGCTTCATGGCCGGGGGCGTAGGCTGCTGAATGAAAGTAGATCAGCTCCGCGCCATCGCTGAGCGCCTGAAAGCCATGGGCAAAACCCGGAGGGATTATCAACGAACGGAGGTTCCCGGCCGACAGCTTTTCGGCATGCCAGCGCAGGAATGTCAGGGAATTCCAGCGCAGATCAACAGCAACATCCCAGACCTCGCCACGAATGCAGGAGACCTGCTTTATCTCCGCATGGGGCGGCCGCTGGAAATGAAGCCCGCGCACCGCTCCGCGCCGGCTGGTGACGGTGTGGTTGATCTGCGCGATGGGATGCGTCCATCCTGACCCGCGCAGCTCTTCGCTGCAGAAGAGCCGCGAGAAGCTGCCGCGGGAATCCGCAATTGACTGGCGCTCAATGACCAGAAGCCCGGCTAAATCCGTCTGGTTCACCTGAAACCGGCTCATGGCGCAGCCTCAAATGCGTCGATGTCTGCATTGCAGAGCCCGGCTGCCGATGCGCCCTCGTTGAATTGCCGGTGCCAGGCCATTGTCCGCTGCACGGCCGTTGCAAGCTTCCAGCGCGGGCTGACGCCCAGCTCGCGCCGGGCTTTTGAATTGTCCAGGGCCAAATGGACCGCTTCATGGTTTTTTGGTGCGTCAACCGAAATCACAAACGTGCCTTTTCCAAAGCTGTTCTGCGCCAGGGCGACAACAGCCTCAACTGTCGCAACATCTTCCGAATCCGGCCCAATGTTAAATGCGCCCGACAAGGCGGGTTTGTCCCAGGTCATTTCAGCCAACACGAGATATCCCGCCAGCGGCTCAAGCACATGCTGCCACGGCCGGACGGAATGAGGGTTTCTAACGAGCAGCGCTTCTCCCCCTGTCCAGCGCTTAACGGCATCAGGGATCAGCCGGTTTTCAGACCAGTCCCCGCCGCCGATGACATTGCCGGCACGCATGGTCGAGAGCGCCGCCTTTCCGGTGAACAATGAACTTCTGAAACTGGCGACCAGAATTTCCGCCGCGGCTTTGCTGGCACTATAAGGATCATGGCCGCCGAGCTTGTCATCTTCACGGAATGGCGCCGAAAGCCCCAGATTTTCATAGACCTTGTCAGTTGTCACAAGAACGGCAACACGCGTGCGCTTGATGTTGCGAATCGCGTTGAGCAGGTTTGCCGTGCCCATGACGTTGGTGCCGAATGTTTCCACCGGCTGTTCATAGCTACGCAGCACCAAAGCCTGCGCGGCAAGGTGGAAAACGATGTCCGGTTCAATCAACGCCACTTGCGCCGCAAATTCATCGGCATTGCGGACATCGCAAAAGGCGCTGCGGGTGATCCCAGCAATGCTCGCAGTTTCGTAAAGATTTGGCTGGGTTTCCGGCGGAAGCGAAATTCCATGAATTTGCGCGCCCATTCGCTTAAGCCACAGGGCAAGCCAGGCCCCCTTGAAACCCGTAAGGCCGGTTATCAATACTTTCTTGCCCTTCCAGAAGTCCGGATGAGGCAGTCTCATGCCCAGGTTTTCCATGGAGCCTTTCCGGCGGACCACAGTTCCTCAAGCTGGATTCTGTCACGCAACGTATCCATGGGCCGCCAGAATCCGCCGTGCCGGTAGGCTTGCAGTTCGCCGCGGCTGGCAATGGCATTCAGCGGACTGCCTTCCCATGGGGTGCTGTCATCATCAATGTAAGCAAAGCAAGCTGGAGACAGCACGAAGAAGCCGCCGTTTATCCAAGCTGCATCGCCCGCCGGCTTCTCGACAAAGCGGCCCACCGAATCGCCGTCGAGCGCAAGCGCACCGAAGCGGCCTGGAGGCTGCACGGCGGTAATGGTCGCGAGCTTCCCGTGCTTTTGATGAAACGCAATGAGAGCTGAAATATCGACATCCGAAACACCATCGCCATAGGTGAAACAGAATGCCGTTTCCTCTTCGACATATTTCCTGACGCGCCGGAGCCTGCCGCCGGTCATGGTGGCCTCGCCGGTGTCCACAAGCGTCACCTTCCATGGTTCCGCAAAACGCCGGTGAATCTGCATTTCATTGGCCGACATGTCGAAGGTAACGTCAGACATGTGGAGAAAATAATTCGCGAAGTATTCCTTGATCAAATAACCCTTGTAGCCACAGCATATGATGAAATCAGAGATGCCGTGGTGGCCATACATTTTCATGATGTGCCAAAGTATCGGTTTTCCGCCGATTTCTATCATGGGCTTGGGCCTCAGATGAGTCTCTTCGGCAAATCGTGTCCCCAGTCCACCTGCGAGAATTACCGCTTTCATAGGCGCAGACCTTCATTTATCGGGACAAAGATCATGGCCGACTCCCAGCCTGTTCGCCGCTCGCCGATGGTTTCATTCGCAAGACCCCGGGAAACTGGATATTATAAATTCCGGCCATTTTCCACCGCGAACGCCTCGGATCATTCTATTATTGGTTGAGTGTGGGGCAAAAGACACATATCTTCGCGCGTAGGAAGCCGCACACTCAGGGATTCGAACTTTCTGGCCACGGCCCATGCGCGCCGCTCCCAGCGCGCGATGAAACGGGCCCGTCTTGTTAGGAGCCAAAGCCGCCAACGGCAAGGAGGCTGCGGAAATTATTGCAACGTGGTAACCAGTGCCCGCAATGCATAAAAATCAATTTTCATTAATTGAAAATTGGCCCGCCCGAAGGGATTTGAATCTCAACGCCTTCGCGCGCGAGATTGCTTTATAGATTTCAAAATTCTTCACGCTATCAATTGCTCGCCACAGAATCAGCCCTCTCGGCTGTGGCAGCCGCTCTCAGTTCTGCCAGACCAACTTCCTGTTTGTGTTCATTTTTGATGGTCCTGACTTCTCCATCGAGCGCGTACCAGAGACTTAACGCTTGTTCGGCCGTTTCAGCGCCATGAGTCACCAATCCATCAGAAGTTGTTTCGACCAATTCAAATTTCATGAAACGGCTCCTTTAGTTTCTCAGTGATTTTCCGACTTTGAAAAAATCCTGCCAGGCATCCGGCCGCTTCAGAATTTCGCTGGTCTGTTTTCCGCCTATTGCATATCCCTTGGGACTGATATTGCCTTGGATCAACTCCCAATTGACGGGCATGGAGACCGCTGCGTCTTCATTGGCCCGAGGTGAATATGGCGCCACGGTCGTTGAACCTCTGCCATTGCGGAGGTAGTCGATGAAGATGCGGCCTTTCCGGGCCTTCTTGGACAAGGTGGCGGTGTACTGTTCAGGCCGGGCCTGCACCATCGCGTCAGCAAAATCATGGGCGAAGGTTTTGATTTCATCCCACTTTGCCTTGGGTTTCAAAGGAACGACGACATGGAACCCCTTGCCTCCAGAAGTTTTCACAAATGAAGGGAGCCCTAGCTCGTCCAGATGCGATTTCACTTCCAAAGCGGCCGATCTGACGGCTTCTTCAGCCAAGCCTTCGTCTGGATCGAGATCAAATACAATCTGATCGGGCGTTTCAATCGTATCCACCTTGGCGCCCCAAATGTGAATCTCCACCACGCCCAATTGCACAAGCGCAGCCAGCCCATCGAAATCGCGGATGTAGAGATGCTCCTGCTGGTCTTGCGGGTCCTTCATGACGCTGATGGCGTCGTGCATGCCGGGGGACGCATGCTTCTGGAAGAAGCGCTGCCCGCCAATGCCATCCGGCGCCCGCAAAAGGCTCAATGGCCTGTCAACAATGAATGGTTCCATCCGCGACCAAACAGAGGCGTAATAATCGAGCAGATCCTGCTTTGAGACTTTAGCCTTCGGCCATAACAATTTGCCGGCGTTGCTTAATACGACACCTGTTTTTGCCCCGGAGCTGACCGCTTGCTTCGACTTGGCAATCACAGGGCTCGCGGGCTGTTCCCTTACCACTTCCTTGGCAGGCTTGTCTTCGCGCAAGCCCTTGAACGAGGCCTGCCTTAATATGCCGTCACCCGTCGAGGCCCGGAATTCCACCTCGGCCACCAGTTCCGGCCGGACCCAAATGGCGTCCTTCTCAATTTTTTCCAACCCGGCCACTGCCGGTGACTTTACCTTGAGCTTGGCAAGTTTTCGCTTGAGGTCATCACCGGTTGTTGTCGAAAATCCGGTTCCGACCCGGCCAGCATTCACAAATCTGCCATTCTTGCGGTATCCAACTATTATCGAACGTAGACCCCTTCCCGTGGCCGCAGAGGTCAAATATCCCAGGATGATGAATTCCTGGCGCAAGGTGCATTTTGATTTGATCCAGTCAAGACTTCTGCCGCTGCGGTAGGGCGCATCAATGCGTTTTGAGATCACCCCTTCCAGGCCCATGCGGCAGGCGTGACTCAGCATTGTGCCGCCTGCTTGGGCGAAATGTTCACTGAAGCGAACCCGGGAATTGCTTTTCTGCTTCCTCAGGAGTTGTTCCAGTGCCGCCTTCCGTTCAAGCAATGGTTCACCCAGCAGGGAAGTGGCGTCCAGATGCAGAAGATCAAAGGCGTAGAACACCATCCTGTCGCTGCGGCCTGCCGACAGATCTTGCTGCAGAAGGGAAAACGAGGCGACCCCCTTATCGGAAAGAACGGTTATCTCGCCATCAATGACCCCCTGCCGGCACTGCAGCGATTGCAGCTCCTGACGCAATTCATCGCCAAAGCGCGAGGTCCAGTCCAGTCCCGAGCGCGTGAATAGCTTCAGCGTTTGGCCTGAAATATGGGCCTGTATCCTGTAGCCGTCGAATTTGACTTCATGGAGCCAGTCAGAACCTTGGGGTGGGGTGGCTTGCAACGTGGCCAACGCCGGTGGAATGAAGCCGGGCATGGCACTGGATTTTTGCTTGACCGCGCCAGCCTTCACTTTTTTGGCGGTTCCGGATTTTTCGCCTTGGGCAATTTCCTGATTGGTGAGGCCGGATTTGACTGATGCTGGTGCGCTTTGCAGAATGTCGCCATCGTCCGTGGCAAAGCTGTCCGTGGCCTTGATAAGCAGCCAGTTATCGCGCTTTTCCTTCTCACGTGCCTTGAGGCGGACCAGATGCCAACTGTCCTTGAGCTTCTGGCCGACGAGTTCAAAATTCAAATGACCTTTCTTCATCCCGGCAGCCGGATCGCCTTCGGGGATCCACGTGCCTTCGTCCCAGACGGCGACTGAGCCAGCGCCATAGGAACCCTTTGGAATATTTCCCTCAAAATCCGCATAGTCCAGTGGATGGTCTTCGACATGAACCGCCAAGCGCTTTTCGG
>JBBQNU010000139.1:0-8482 GCA_038330285.1 Hyphomicrobiales bacterium
ATGGGATACTGCGTATCCGAGCCGGATAATGCGAAATAACTCACTTTCCTTCCGGCTGATTTTTACGTCTGCGGTGGTGGCCGTCGTCCTCCTCGTCAGCGCCGCCTTCCTCCTGGCCTACCTCTTTCAGCAGGCGCTGGAGCGCAATTTCGACGCCAGGCTTCGCGCCATTCTCGATGGGCTTCTGGCCAATGTGGAACTCGCCACTGACGGCTCGCCTGTCATGTCGGGCAGGATTCCCGACCCGCGCTTCACACTTCCGCTGTCGGGCTGGTATTGGCAGGTCTCGCCGCCCAAGCATCGGACGCTGCGCGACTTGGCTTCCGAATCCTCCCTCGAAAAACGCCTGGTTCCCACTGAAACCGATTTGCAGACCCGTGGGCCCGACGGTGTGGCCAGCTTCTATATCAAGGACAGCAACGGCACGCAGCTTCGCGGCATCGAACAGAAATTCAAGCTCTTCGGCGGCGAGGAATTTTCCTTCCTCGTGGCCGGAAATTTTGACGAGCTGAAGTCGGAGATCCTTGCATTCCGGCGCGCCCTTTACGGCGTGCTCGCTTTGTTGGGCTTTGGCTTGCTGCTTGCCATTTTCCTCCAGGTGCGCGTGGCCATGAAACCCATGCAGCGCATGCAGCAGGCTCTCAGCGCCATTCGCGCCGGCAAGGCCGAGCGCCTGGAAGGCGAATTCCCCGACGAAATGCAGCCCGTGGCCGAAGAGCTGAACCTGCTCATTCTCGCAGGCACCGAAATCATCGACCGGGCCCGCACCCAGGTGGGCAATCTGGCCCATGCCCTGAAAACCCCCTTGAGCGTTCTCACCAACGAGGCGCAAGGCAACAAGTCGGATTTCGGCAGCAAGGTTTCCGAACAGGTCCAGATCATGCGCGACCATGTGAACCTCTACCTCGACCGGGCGCGCCGCGCCGCGAGGGCCCAAACTCTGGGTGCCTCTACCGATGTGGAACCGGTGCTGGCCGCCCTTGGCCGCACCATCATGCGCATCAACCAGGACCGGGGCGTCAAGATCGACGTGGCCGTCAGCCCCGGCCTGAAATTCCGCGGCGAGACCCAGGACCTGGAGGAAATGGCCGGCAACCTCATCGACAATGCTGCCAAATGGTCAAGACAGGCGGTGAAAATCAGCGCCGCGCCTATCATTGATCCCCTCGACGGCACCCAGAACTGGCTGCTGATCACCGTCGATGACGATGGCCCGGGCCTCCCCGCCAACAAGCGCGCCGAAGCGGTGAAACGCGGCAAGCGCCTCGACGAAACCAAACCTGGCTCCGGCCTCGGCCTCTCCATCGTGACCGAAACAGCAGGCATGTACAGCGGCAACCTGGTTTTGGGGGATGCGGACATGGGCGGGTTAAGAGTTCAACTCAGGCTGCCGGCGGTGGCTTGAGAAGACGGGTTTAAAATCTTAACCTGACGAAGCGGTGTGGAGAACCCAAGAGGTTATTTAGTTATTCAACGCCCGGTCTCTCGAAATGACAATTGGGTTAGGACCTCCGGAGTTGAGCGTGGCTTCCATCCGGGTGGACTGGCTGGCAGTCTTTACTTTTTTGGCAAGGCTCGGTGTAGCAATTGCCACAATCATGAGCAGTGTAATGGCGATGGTCTTCATGGCGGTTTCCTCTCGGTTTATATTCCGGACTTTCCGGAATTTGATGAGTGGATGCTGGCATAGCTATTGTGATCCGGACCTGAGCCGGCCGTTCATCTGAAGTTTAGGATTGCGGCTTCAGCGTTTCCGCTATACGGCCGCCGCGTTGATACGTCACGCCGCCGACCCAACTTCTAAACGGTAGCGGCGCATCCAGTCCAGGCTTGTCTCATCCGCGAGCTTGGCCACACCGGGCTTTATATCGCGGGCATCTGGCGCTTGAACTCCCAGCGCTTCGCAGATGCTTATCAATGCCGCGGCGGGATTGGCGGAAAGCGCTTCATAGCCGATGCGGTGCGGCTTAATGCCTTGCGCATCGAACCATGAATTCCACGCCGCGTCGTAGCTCTCCAGTTCCAGAACTTCGCGATGGATCCGCGCGAAGTCGTAATGGGGTTCTTGTGGCGGCGCGAGCCGCTCGATTTCCGTTCCGTCAGGAGCCATATGCCAAAGGCCGGTTTGCTCTGCCTTAACCAGGGAAATGGCTTGTGCAAGCTTGTCGTCACGGAACAGGTGAATGTACAGAATGCGGCCAAAGGCCTTTTCCAGGCGCGCCTTATCCGATGGAAGCTGCGGGAAAACCTGGCCGAGGATTGCGGAAAGCTCGTCCAGATTTTCCCGCATCAACCGGAGGCCAAAAATCCCGGTTCCGCCCTTTCCCGCCGTCACGGCTGCATTGAGATAGGCAATGTTGAAATCCCTTTCGCTCATCGTGTCGCAGGCGGGCAGGCGCCATTCCCCCGCCCACGCCGGCATGAACTTGCGTCCATAGAACGAGTCCGGATTGCCGGTTGTTTTCGTTGACGCCAGAAGATTGCAGAGCAGGGTGCTTCCGGTCCGCGGCGTGCCGCAGATGATGTAGCCATCAAGCATGGCGCCCCACTACATGTCTCCTGTGGCGTAGCGCTGAATCGTGTGGCCGACTTCACGGATGATCGTCTCCTGCGACAGGCCGACCACTGGCGGAAGCCTGAGAACGTAACGGCAGAAGGCAAGTCCGAGCAGCTGGCTCGAAACAAGTCCCGCCCGTTCTGCCGCACCTGACCGGCCTCCTGCACGGGCGAGAGCGGGTAGAACTTGGCCTGCGAAAATATCTTTCAGTTTGTTTGCAGCAGTTTCATTCGAAGCAGCCGAACGCAGCAGGATCGGCATCGCGCCATTGGCGTTCTCTCCTTCCCACAGGCTGAGAAAATGCCGCACAAGTGTTTCGCCAATCTCGGAACGTTCGGCCCTGCTGAGGTCAGGAAGCTTGAGATTAAACACCGCGGCCCGCGCAAACAGCTCGTCCTTGCTGCCGAAATAGCGGATGACCAGGGCCGGGTCGATGTCGGCGATCGCGGCAATGTCGCGCACAGTCGTGAGCTCGTAACCCTGTCCGGCAAACAGTTTCTGGGCTGCGGCAAGGATGGCTGCGCGGGTGCGGTCAGCCTTGCCTGATTTTTTCAGTTCCTGGTCCATGCGGCATAATGTCAACAACTGTTGACAATTGCAATAGCTTTGTTTAATTAGTCAACAATCGTTGACAAAAGGAGTTATACAATGTTTACCACAAATACAGACGTTCTCATCGTTGGGGCAGGGCCGACAGGCACCGCCCTGGCAATCGCTCTCCAGCAGGCGGGTGTGAACCATCTGCTCATCGACAGGCTCGAGCAGGGCCAGAATACTTCGCGGGCCGCCGTCATCCACGCCCATACCCTGGAAATGCTGGAAGAGCTCGGCGTTTCCAGTGAACTGGCCGAACGCGGCATGAAGCTGGCCAACTTCGTCATCCGCGACCGCAACCGCCCTCTGGTGCAATTGCGCTTTGACCAGTTGCCATCGGCTTATCGTTACCTGCTCATGATTCCCCAGAACGAAACCGAAAAGGTTCTTGCGGAGCGCCTCAAAGCGCTTGGCGGCGCTGTCCACCGTGGCATAACAGCATCGGCGGCGTCACAGGATGGCGATGGGGCGCGGGTCACGCTGCAATCGCCAAAGGGAGAAACCACAGTCAAGGCCCGCTATGTCGTGGGCGGCGACGGCATGCACAGCGTCGTGCGAACTGCCGCAGGAATTGATTTCGAAGGTGGAAGCTATGAAGAGTCTTTTGTTCTCGCCGATGTGCGGATGCAATGGTCGCTTGGCGCCTCCGAGGTTTCGCTTTTCTTCTCTCCGGCAGGCGTGGTCGTCGTAGCGCCGTTGCCCGATGGCACGTTCCGCATTGTTGCCACCCTGGACAACGCGCAGGAGCAGCCGGGCATTGCCGATATTCAGGCATTGCTCGATGCGCGCGGACCCACAACTGGCCATAACCGCATTGAGGAAGTTGTCTGGAGTTCACGTTTCCGCGTCCATCATCGTGTCGCCAAATCCTATCGTAAGGGCAGGTTCCTGTTGATGGGTGATGCCGCTCATGTGCACAGCCCCGCTGGTGGCCAGGGCATGAATACCGGAATCGTCGATGCGGTGGTGCTCGGCCGCCTCCTAGCCGATGTGGTCAAGGGCAATCGGCCCGAGTCAGTCCTCGATAGCTATGGCCAAATGCGCCGCCCCGCGGCAACGAAGGTTCTGGGGCTGGCCGGAATGCTCACCAGCATGGCGACCCTGCGGAGCGCCCCGAAGCGGTCATTGCGCAACGCCGTGCTGTCGCTGATCAATATGATACCGCCCGCCAAACGGCGCTTGCAGATAAATCTTTCCGGGCTTGCCCGCAAGGAGCTGACTGTGACCTGAAGTATCAGCGCTTTTTAGGCTTGGCAGCTTTCTTCTTTGCCTTGGGCGCGACCTTCTTCGCCTTCACCGGCTTCTTTGACGCCGGCTTTTTCGCGGGCTTCTTGACCGCCTTGGCCTTCGGCTTTTTCGGCGCTGCGGCAGCATCCTTTTTGACCACAGCGGCGAATTTGTCGAAGAACTGGGTGGCGAGCGATTGCGCGGTGGAGTCGACCAGGCGCGAGCCCAGCATGGCGATCTTGCCGCCGACCTGCGCGTCCACGTCATATTCCATCAGGGTTTCGCTCGGGCTGTTGGCCGTGAGCTTCACCGTGGCGCCGCCGCTGGCAAAGCCCGCAAAGCCGCCTTCGCCCTTGCCGGAAATCCGGTAGCTCTCGGGCGCCTTGATGTCTGAAAGCGTGACCGAACCCTTGAACGCGGCCTTCACCGGGCCGATTTTCAAAACGACCTTGGCGCTCATCTGCGTGGGCGAGGAGGCCACGATGCTCTCGCAGCCCGGAATGCACTGCTGCAGAACCTTCGGATCGTTGAGGCCTTTCCACACCGCTTCGCGGGGCGCGTCGATGACCTGGCTGCCTGACATTTTCATTTCACAAATTCCTCTATTCGCTTACGCGGCCTTCAACCATTTGCGCGGATCATGCGCCGGACCCGCGCGCTTGCCAAGAGCCTCCGCCAGGTCGCTCAGCGAATTGAGGCTGTGCACCGGGCGGAACTCATCCACATAAGGCATCATGGCGCGAATGCCCGACGCCTTCGCCTCGAACCGGTCAAAGCGCAGCAGGGGGTTGAGCCAGACGATGTGCTTGGCGTTGCGGCGCAGGCGCTGCATTTCCTTTGGCAGTTGATCCGTGTCGTCGCGCTCCAGGCCATCGGTCATCAACAGCACGTCCGCACCTTGCGTGAGCACACGCCGCGCCCACTTGTAATTGAACTCCTTGAGTGTTGCCCCGATCCGCGTGCCGCCGGACCAGTCCTTCACCGCCGCTGAAACCTTGGCGATGGACTCATCCACATCGAGATGCTGCAACTCGCGCGTGATGTTGGTGAGCCGTGTGCCGAAGAGGAACACCGTCACATCTGTCCGGTCATTCACCAGCCCATGCAGGAAATGGAGGAACATGCGGCTGTAGCTTGAGCACGAGCCCGAAATATCGCAGAGCACGACCAGCGGCCGCTGGCGGATTTTTGGCGCGCGCCGCGCCAAATCAATCATGTGGCCGCCCGAACGCAGGGATTGCCGCAAGGTCCGCCGCATGTCGATGCGCGCCCCTGCCTGGTCCGGCTGGAAGCGCCGCGTGAGGAATTCACGCCGCTGCAGGCGCAGGCGGGCGATGGCCTCCTTGGCCTGGATCTGCTCGGCCAGCGTCATCTGCTCGAAATCCTTGGCGCGCAGGATATCATCGGCGGACGCCGTGAAGGTTGCGTCGAGTTCCAGCACTTCCGGCTTTTCCCGGCGGCTCTGCGCATTGCTTTGGTCGAACATCGCTTCCGCCAGCCGGCGAAAGCCCGGGTCCTTCGGTTTGTCGCCGGCGGCCCGGGTGATTTGATGGAACATGAGCTGCATGAGCTGTTCCAGCATCTTCGGCTTTTTCCAGAAGACGTGGAAGGCCTGATCGAAAACCTCCTTGTGCTCGCGCCGCTTCACCAGAATGGCATGGAGCGTCCAGTAGAACTCGTCGCGGCTGCGCAGCGATCCGCTGAGTGCTGCATCCAGTGCATCGATCACCGAGGCGGGGCCGACAGGCAACCCGGCACCGCGCAAGACGCGGGCAAAATGCATGATATTGGCGGCAAGTTTCCCGGAAGGAACCTCGCCCATCACGGCACGCGGGCCGCAGCCGTGGTGCGGATCTCATCCTTGATCTGGTCGAGAATGCGCTTGGCTTCCGAACCTTCCATGCGCACGATGTCGTCCTGGTATTTGAGCAAAACACCCAGCGTGTCGTTCACCGTTTGCGGATCGAGCGTCACGCTGTCGAGCTCATGCAAGGCCGACACCCAGTCCAGCGTTTCGGCAACGCCCGGTGACTTGAACAGGTCACCGCCACGCAGCGCCTGCACAAAGGCCACGACTTCCTGCGCCAGCGCGGCGGAAGCCTCGGGGCGCTTGGTCTTGACGATTTCCAGTTCGCGGCCCGCATCCGGATAACCAACCCAATGATAAAGACAGCGCCGCTTCAACGCGTCATGCACTTCGCGGGTGCGGTTGGAGGTAATGATCACGATGGGCGGTTCGGCAGCCTTGATCGTGCCGAGTTCCGGAATGGTGATCTGATAGTCCGACAGAACTTCCAGCAGGAATGCTTCGAAGGCTTCATCGGTGCGGTCCAACTCGTCAATCAGCAGGACAGGGGCCCCGCCATCGTTTTCTTCAAGGGCCTGGAGCAGGGCGCGTTTGATCAGGAACCGCTCGGCGAAAATATCCTGCCCCATGCGTTGACGGTCCAATTCGCCCGAAGCTTCGGCAAGCCTGATCTCAATCATTTGCGCCGCATAGTTCCACTCATAGACGGCGGAGCTGATATCAAGGCCCTCGTAGCATTGCAGGCGAATAAGCTTGCGTCCCAGGCCTTCCGCCAGAACCTTGGCGATTTCCGTCTTGCCGACGCCCGCTTCGCCTTCAAGGAAAAGGGGCCGCCCCATCTTCAGGGCGAGGAACACCACCGTCGCCAGATCCCGCCCAGCCACATAGCCATTGGCCTTCAGCAGGTCGGCGGTTTCATCGATTGATTTTGGAACTGCCGTCATGAATCCTCGTTGCCCGCAGCCGTCATTCCGGCGAAGGCCGGAATCCCTTTCAGGTCACCCCGACTGCCAGATTCCGGCTTTCGCCGGAATGACGGCATTGGATTACTTCGCCGCTTCAACCGCCCGGCGCGCCAGAACGCCGATCAGATGGGCCCGGTATTCGGCGGTGGCGTGCATATCGGAGTTTAGGCCCTTGGCCTTGGCGGAAATTCCGGCGAGGGCCGAAACCGCAAAGCTCTTTGAAAGGGCCGCTTCCATCTCCGGCACCCGGAACACCTTGGGCCCGGCGCCGGTCACCGCCACGCGCACCTTCCCGTCCGCCCCTTGCGCCACGAACACGCCCACCAGCGCATAGCGTGAAGCCGGATTGGGGAATTTCATGTGGCCGGATTTTTTCGGGATGGGGAAGCTCACCTCGGTGATGATCTCGCCATCCTTAAGCGTCGTCTGGAACATGCCGGTGAAGAAGGCATCCGCCGGAATCTTGCGCTTGTTGGTGACGATGGTTGCCCCAAGGCCGAGGCAGGCGGAGGGGTAATCCGCCGCCGGATCGCTGTTGGCAACCGAGCCGCCAATGGTGCCCTTGTGGCGCACATGCACCCCGCCGATCTTTCCCGCCAGTTCCGCAAGGGCGGGAATGGCTTTCTTGACGGCGGCTGACGAGGCAACCTCCATGTGGGTGGTTCCGGCCTTGATCACCACGGCTGATTTCGTGACTGTGATTCCCGAGAACCCCTTGATGGCGGTGAGGTCAATGATGTCGCTGGGCGACGCCAGGCCCTGCTTCATGGTGGGCAGAAGCGTGTGCCCGCCCGCCATGTAGCTGCCGCCCTTGGATTTCTTGAGCAGTGCCGCGGCAGCGTTGACGGTTGCGGGGCGGTGATAATTGAAGTTTTCCATTTCCTGTCCCCTTATTCTGCTGCGCGTTTCATGGGCTGCATGGCATTCCACACGGTGAGCGGCGTTGCCGGCATGGCAATCTCGCGCACCCCGAGGGCATTGGTGATGGCGTTGATCACGGCGGGAGGCGCCGCAATCGCTCCGGCCTCGCCGCAGCCCTTCATGCCCAAAGGATTGGACGGGCACTTGGTGAAGGTGAAGCCCAGCTTGAAGTTTTCGATATGCGGCATGTTGGCCGCCTTGGGCATGTTGTAGTCCATGTAGGAACCGGTGAGCAGCTGGCCGGAGTCACGGTCATAATGGGCTCCTTCAAGCAATGCCTGGCCGATGCCTTGGGCCACGCCACCCTGCACCTGGCCCTCGACGATCATCGGGTTGATGATGGTGCCAAAGTCATCCACCGCCGTGTAGCTCGCAATCTTGGTGAGCCCCGTATCCTGGTCAACCTCGACC
>JBBQNU010000140.1:0-8447 GCA_038330285.1 Hyphomicrobiales bacterium
AACCGCCTACTGACTTTTCGCCTTGGCTTGATCGGGAAACCCAATCGCACTGCGGGCAATGATAGTGGTGCCTCTCAGTAACATCAGCCTTTGGAGGGCCAATCGAGACCAAAAAGCCCGCACCGTCGTTGCTTTGGGGAATTCCTTGGGGCACGTGCGACTTTGGGCAAAACGCATATGATGGATTCTTGTGTTGCAATCAAGAAAAAATGTGGGCTGACGCAAAGTTTTTTCTTAATTCCCGTTAATCTTTTGGCGCGGCGAAAGCCTCCCAGCCCGCCAGCAGGCGCGTGACCGTGGTGATCAGGCAAAGCGCTGCGTAAAAATAGGCCAGTGCTGCGAAGTGCTGCGGCCACAGGCACATGGCCACGAAGCAGGCGATCGTCTCCGTACCCTCCGTCAACCCGCCGAGATAGTAGAAGGACTTGGTGGGAAAGTCGGTGCTCTTCAGCCCGCGTTTTTCAGCGATGATGGCATAGGCCAGGAAGCTTGAGCCCGTGCCGACGAAGGCGGCCAGCAGCGTTGCGGCAGCAAGCGCATTGGGTTCCGGGTGGGCGACGCCAAAGGCCAGGGGAACGAGTCCGTAGAAAACAAAGTCCAGGCCAATGTCGAGAAAGGCCCCGCGATCAGTTGCCACTCCGGCCCGCGCCACAGCGCCATCAAGGCCGTCAAGCGCCCGGCTGGCCAGCAAGGGCAGGATGGCAAAAGCGTAAAATCCGAACGCGATGCAAAATGCTGCGAAGAGGCCAAGCCCGAAGCCGGCAAAGGTCACCTGATCGGCGGAATAGCCCCTGTTCTTGATCGCCAGCGCTGCCCGGTTGATGACCGGCCTTGCCAGTTTCAGCGCGTAGCGGTCAAGCAAGGAGGAGTTCTCCTTTATTGTTGATGCGGAAGATGCGCCCGCCCGCCGGCGCGTCTTCGCGGTCATGGGTGACCAGCAGGGTGGGAATGTTGCGTTCGCGCAAATGGGCGAAGACATAGTTCCGGATGGTGTGGCGGAGCTCCGCGTCGAGTTTGGAGAAGGGCTCATCCAGCAGCATGGCCTGGGGCTTTGCCATGAGGGCGCGGAAAAGCGCCACGCGAGATCTCTGGCCGCTTGACAGCGTGTCGGGCATGCGGTTCTCAAGCCCGTCAAGTTGGGCGCTCGCCAACGCCTCCGCCACCAGGTGTTGCCGCTTTTTCAAACTGCCCCGGCCAACCCCGAATAAAAGATTTTCGCCAACCGTGAGATGCGGGAACAACAGGTCGTCCTGGAACAGGCGGCCCACCTGCCGCCGCTCCGCCGGCACATAGATCAGGTCAACCCCATCCAGCGTCACGTGCCCGTTGCCATACATGGGAGGCGACAGATCGCCGGCGATATAGGCCAGCAGCGAAGATTTTCCGCTGCCGCTAGGCCCCATCAGGGTGACAATTTCACCGGCCTCGATGGTGATCGTGAAGCTCTTGACGAGCAGCACGTCGCCGATGGTGAGGCTGATGTTTTCAAGCAGCAGGGTCATAGGGGTTTCCGCCCAAAGCGCGCCGCCGCGAGAAACGCGAGCGCCGAAACGACTGCCAGCATGAGCGCGAATACCGCCATCAATGGGCGGCTGCCGCCGCTTGCCAGTGTCACCGCTTCGACGGGAAGTGTTGTCAGGCGCCCTGAGGCAATGAGCTGGGTTGGCACGTACTGGGCAATGCTGACGCCGACGCCTACCGCTGCCGCGGCAGCCAGGGCCGGCTTCATCATGCCCAGTTTCACAGTGGACCAGAAGCGCAAGGGATCCGCACTCAGGCCAAGCGACACGGCGCGGTAGCGCGGATCAAAGGCCCGGTACGGCCCTTTCAGCACGATAAAGACATAGGCAAAAACCTGGGTGAGATGCGCAAGGAAAACTCCCATCCAAGTGCCATTCAGGCCCAAACGCAGGAAGGCGAGATATTGCCCGTCGGCAACGAGAAGAGATGGAAGGGCTATAGCCATGATGGCGAAAACCAAAAGGGCCGCATCCAGTTTTTCCGGAACCGTTTCCAGCCAGAAGACAGCGAGACCCAAAGCGGCAAGCGTCGAGGCCAGGGCCAGTGACAGGCTGTTCAGGAGCGGCGCCGGCGACATGACGAACTGCTGCCAGGCGGTCCAGCGCACTTCAGCGGGAAAGAGATTTGGATAAGGCCACAGGGTGCCGATGGACATGACACACAGGACCACAAAAACCATGGCGTAAACCGCGCAGAAGAAAAGCAGCAGCAGGCCCGAGGTGATCGTCGGCGTCCGCCGCCGCGAAGGGCCACGGGTAAAGAATTTCCAGATCGAGGGGAGGGCAATTTTCTTCAACACCATCCACACCAGCGCCAGCCCGATAAGCGCCGCAGTCAGGAACAGGGCTCCGGCGGTTCCGCGTGCATTGAAGGCGGGATCGGCATTGTTGAGGTCGGACCAGATGATGACCGAAAGCGGCGGCGGCTGCGTCGGGCCGATGGCCAGTGCCACATCAACAACCGATGCGCCATAGAACCAGACGACGAGCATCGGCCATTTCAGGCGCGGCAGGATTTGCGGAATGAACACGCGGAGCCAGACTGAAGCGCCGCCATGCCCCAGGCTTTGCGATACGCGAAAATGCCCCTTCAGCGTCTGGGAAACGTCAGGCCGCGCCAATAGGGAGCTGATAAGCCAGATCAGAAATGGCACTTCCTTGAGAACAAGGACTGCGACCAGCGAAAAGCCATAAGGATCTTGGGTCGTCACCCATTGTGGCGGTACGGCCCAGCCGGCAATGGACCCTATGACCCGGGCAATGAACCCGCTCGGTGTGATCAGGAAGCCAAGCCCGATGGCAAAGGCCAGATGGGGCAGGGACAGGAAGCCGCCCATGAGGCTTGAACTGTCCGCCCAGAGCTTGCCGCCGTAAAGGCCAGCCACAATCCAGAAGGCGAGCAGCGCCGAAAGGATGAGGCTGAGTGTGCCCGTGCCAAGTGAAAGGGCCAGCGCCGGCCAGAGTTGCGGATGCTCAAAAAGGGTGAGCCACACCTCGCCATCGAGCGCCCCGTACAACACGGCAAGGAGGCCAGCCAAGAGCGGGCCCAGCCACAACACGCCGAGTGGCAGGAAACCGGCAAAGCTGTTCAGCCAGGCTCTCATGTTCCGTAAGATTCAAGCCATGCGGTTTCAAGGAGGGGCACCCAACTGCCATGCGGCTCTGGAAGCGACGGAGCAGGGTCCGTCACACTTCCCGGAACCACGCTGGTTCCAAAAAAACGGGCTTCGTCGGCGGATAGCTTGGCCGTGGCAAGCACCGTTGGATCGCCCCAGATTTTGAGATCGGCCTTGCGGCCCTGCGCCTCCGGCGAGAGCAGGAAGTTTGCCACAACTTGGGCCCCTGCCGCTGCCTTTGAATTGATTGGAATGGCCACAAAATGTGTATTGCCGATGGTGCCCGCCCTGTGTTGCCAAGCCACCGTCGTGCCCGGAAGTTCCCCTGAGGCCACAAGATTGGCGGGTTCATTGGGATTAAACGTCAGCGCCATCAGCAACTCGCCATCCGCCAGCATCTGCTTGAGCTGCGCCTGGCTCTGCGGGAATTGCTGGCCCGCCCGCCAGAGATGCGGATGCAAGCTGTCAAGCAGATCAAAAAAAGGTGCAGCCAGGCGTGGAAACTCATCATCCCTTGCAGGCAAGCGAAGAAAGCTCCGGTCCGTAATTGACTCATAGAGCGCCTGTTTCACAAAAGTCGTGCCGTGAAAATCCGGCGGCGCCGGATAGGTCACGCGGCCTGGATTGGACTTCGCAAACACCACAAGCTCATCCATGCTTCTGGGCGGCTCGGAAATTTTGGAACCATCACCGAAAAAAGTGAGCTGCGCCATGCCCCACGGGCTTTCCAGGCCATCAGTTGCTTCCGCAAAATCAACCAGGGTTGTGGGCTTGCCCTCGGTGTCCACATATTTGAAATTTGGCAGCTTATCGGCGAAGGGGCCAAACAAAAGCTTCTCGGCCTTCATGGCGCGGAAGTTCTCTCCATTGATCCACACAAGATCCGCTGAGCCTTCCGCCTTTCCGGCTTTCACCTCGTCACGCACCCGCCGTACCACTTCCGCCGCATCGGCAATTTTCACATGCTCAAGGGTGACGCCATAACGGGCCTTAACCTGTTCCGCCGCCCAGGCGATATAGGCGTTGATCGGTTCGGAACCCGCCCAGGCATTGAAGTAAACCGTCTGGCCTTTTGCTTGCGCCTCAAGCGCCGCCCAATCCGCAGCGTGGCCCGCTATCGGGAAAAGCGGAAGCAAAGCTGCGGCACTTGCAGCCTTAACCAAATCACGCCTGGAAAACTTCATTACGGCTCCTGTGTCGCCGCTCTCTCATAGGGAGTTCCAGGACGAAAAGAAATATGTCCCGCCGTCTTATGATCAGAAATTTGTGATCGGCCGGTTTACTTTACAGCCCAAACTTGCGTTGCTTTGCTTCGCTCGAGAATGTAAAAATTGTCGCTGTTAACACTTTGCCAGTCACCGGCGGTGCCGTCCGGCCAGACCACGCGCACGTCCGCCTTGGCCATGTCGCCCAGCCCAAAATGCCACCAGCCGTTCTGCCCGCTGGCACAGCCGCCGCCCGTGAAGATTTCACGCCGCATTACTGTTTCACCGCGCTTCACCTCAAGCCAAGCGCCAATCGCATCGCGGTTCGCACCGGGCTGCTGAAGCTTGACCCCGATCCAATGTCCCGCATTGGTGCTGGTGTTGCGCCACAATTGGGCTTTCTCCCAGCGGTTCACGACCACCAGATCCAGCAAGCCGTCCATGTTGAAATCCGCCAGCGCGCCGCCGCGCGATATGGCCAGGCTGGCCACGCCCGCCGCCGCGCCAGATTCGATGAACTTGCCGTCAGCAACTTGCAGCAGCAGGTTGTTGGGATCCTTAGCAGCGAAGTCCGGCATTTTCGCCACGTTGCCCTTGGCGATAAACAAATCAACCAGGCCGTCATTGTTCACGTCTTCAAACTGCGTGTGCCAGGCCGTGCTGGGGCGCAGGTCTCCACCCGTATAGGGGCGATGCGCCGTGACACCTTTGGCAAAGGCCACATCCTTGAAGGTGGCCTCCGCTGGTTTGCCGTCCTTCGGTACGTTGGCCAAGGTTTGCAGTTTGTTGTCAGCCATGCTGGTCAGGAAATATTCCTGGTAGCCGTCGGAATCGAGGTCATAGCCTGCAATGCCCATGCCCCAAATGCGCAAGGGCTTCCAGCCTTCCTTTTCGGTGTAGAGCGCAGGCGCCTGGCCCGCATCAACATGCCAGAGCTGCTCCTGGCCGCCCTCGTAATATTCGCGGTCGTTGGAAATGCGCAAGGAGGGCGTGCCGGACTTGTTCCAGTCGGTGAATAGCATCGACAGCGCGCAATAGCTGGGCTTGAGCGCAAGCGGCGGCGCAAACTTGTTTTGAGTCCCGTCAGGCCGGTGCAGCCAGTTGTCGGTGCAGGAACCCCACGGCGAGGTGTCTTCCAGGCGGTTGATGTAATTGCCGATGGCCAGCGTCGGCCACGCCGAACCCTTTTCCCAGGTGGCAGCAAAGGCCGTTGACCAGGCATCCCCGCCATCAAAGCCCCAGGCTTCATTGGCCCGTTCAAATCGGCAGTCACCCAGCCCGCGCATCACGACGTTTTCACCAACGCGCAACAGCACAAGATCGGTGTTGCCATCGCTGTCGACGTCCACCGGGTAAACGCCCGCCACCTTGTCCAGCTCGAGCCCGCTGGTTTGTGCTTCGAAATGCAGTGCGCCGCCCTTGGCGCTGGTGTTGCGGTAGAACTTGGCGGGCGCTGTGCCGCCAGACAGCAGCATGTCGGCAAAGCCATCGGCATTGCAGTCGAAGGTGGCAGCCCCGCCGCCCACCATGTATTCCCATTCGCCAGCGTAAACACTGTCAATCCCGGCGCTGGCCGTTTCCTCCGCGAAACTTGGAACAGCGACGGTGTTTTCGGCGGCAACCGGTTGAACCAGAACAGCTGCACTCAAAGCGGTCAGGGCAAGACGTAAGGATATCACACGCATAATCTATCTCCTTGTGCGCAAGGCATTTGTGAAGGCGCCTATGCAGCGCCCCTGTTCCAACCCGCGCTCAATCGCGGCGCGGAAATGAATGCCGCCATAGAGTCTGGAAATGCCGGCGTCATCGGCCGCCTTATTGAAACTCGCGAAGTTGCGTGGCGCGAGCCCGGCGTGGCTGCCGGTCTTGTCTTCGAAGGCGAAATTCTCGCCAAACAAATTTGTTAGCACCGCAGCCGCAGCCCCTGATTGCGTGCTGTGGCCGCTGGGATATTCGGGAAAGGGCGGAGTATTGAGCAGGGGTTCCCATTTGGGATCGATCACGCGCTTGATATACGAAATGGGTCGGATCAGATCATACTGATACTTGGTCTGCCAGCAGCCGATAAAGCCGTCAGCCACCGCCACGCCCAGCCGCGCCAGCGTGTCGACATTTTTTTCAAGCCCCACCTTGTCACGCTCCATGATCTGCAGCGCGATCGAAATCCAGTGCCCGGGCGGCGTCATCGACAGCATCGCATCATCCGCCCAGAACCGTGCGATAGCGCGGGTTTCGGGGGTTAAATTTTGCTTGGCCTCGTAAACCTCAAGCGCTTCCTTGTAAAAAGCCGAAGCCTTGTCCTCGCTGTATTCAGGATGCGGCGGCAAGGCACAGCTTGCGCCTTCCGGCATGGCGAAGGTCCGGTTCTTGCCCCAGTTCGGCAAGAGCGGTTTTTGCTGGAGCGCGACCAAGCTGGTAGGCACCCAGTGAGAGGGTCCTTTGGTCAGCTCATAATCCTGCGGGAAGCCCAGGGTTTCAATGACGGCCCCGCCATCATCCTGCGACCAGGCCAGAATGTGTTCTGCAACCGCGCGGCCATGCGCTTCACTTCGCGCAAGGACATCGGCCGGCACCCCCGCCGAAACCTTTTCGCGCAGTTTCGCCTCAAGCTTCGACATCGCGTGTTGCCCGCTTGGACCCGTGTTCTCAAAAAAATGCTGGACGGCAAAGGCCAGCGCCGACTGCATCACCACGGCTTCGTCGTATGATTTGCCCGGCTCGCGCTGCGGCACGGGCTTCAATCCGTGCAACTGTCCGGCGAGAGTTTGCAATTCGTCCGAACCGCTTGCCACCGCCTCAAAAGCGGTAACGCCCAAGTAAGCAAAGGAACGGCTGGCCACCGGTGGAGAATAGGTTGGCGTGTGCCAGACGAGTTCCAGGCCGAGATCATACCAGGTGTGCAAAACCTCTTCGGCTTTCCCAGAGTTTGTTTGCGCCGTCGCCGCACCCAGCGCCCCGAACCACATCAAGGCGAGCACAACAGAAAACAATATCCTCCTCATGCGATTTTTCTCCCTGCAAATTCCGCCATCGCGCCTTTCTGTCCCGTCGCAAAAACGTCGCGGTCCAGATGGCGTAGGGTTTCGACCAAAGTTCCGGTGGTGATCATGTCCTTGCCGTAGGGCACGACTTCAAACTCGACATATTTCCGCAGATCATGCACCAGCCCGCGCCGCAGCGCCTCCCAGATGCAATCCTTCATCAGGCCGTAGGCGCGCGTGCCGGGACCGGCCAGCACAACGCGCTGCGGATTGATCAGCGCAATGAGCCGCGCGATGCCAAAACCCAGCACTTCGCCGGCCCGGTTAAAGGCATTGATGGCAACCGCGTCACCCGCTTCCGCCGCCAGTTCCAGTTCCCGCATGTCCTCGTCGCGCACCGCCGCATGCACATCGAAGTCATGGCCTTGGCCGAATTTGGCCATGCGCATGATGCCATAGTCGGCACTGAAAGCCTCGAGGCAGCCATGCCGCCCGCAACGGCACAGCGGGCCATCGGGAAGATGGCTCATGTGGCCGAATTCCCCGGCGCGGCCATTGGCGCCTTCATAAACGGTTCCGTTGAGGATGAGCCCCAGGCCAACGCCATGGCCCAGAAAAACCACCGCGGTGTTTCCGCCATGCTTTTTGCGGTCCGCCTCAATCAACGCCTCGGCGATCATGTTCGCATTGTTGCCGATGCTGCAGGGAATGCCCAAAATGCGTTCGAGCGGTTTCACCACCGGAATGTCGCGGGCCCGGAAGGCCGGGCTCCAGGGAATCTCCCCGGTAATCGTATCGGCAACGCCCTGCACCGCAATGCCGATGCGGGTGATTGAGCTCAAGGCAATCCCAAGCTTCCTGGCATTGGCTTTTATTTCGTGGGCCACGCGCGGCCCGAATTCCTCTTTTGGAATGTCATATGTATCCATCCGCAGCTTGAGCGGCTCATGCGTGGCCCCGCTGAAATCCGCAAAGACAAGCTCAATGCTGTCGACCGAAATCGAAACCGCCAGCACATTGGTGGCCTTTGGGTTGAGCGCCAGGCGTGTCTGCGGCCGTCCGCGTTTGGTTTGCACAGAAACGGCATCATCCTCGCCGATGGAATAAACCAGTCCTTCGTCAATG
>JBBQNU010000141.1:0-8386 GCA_038330285.1 Hyphomicrobiales bacterium
TCATCAACGCGCTGCTGGGTGGTCCATTTCATGGCGATGAGATCGGGCACGGGAATTCCGGCAACGGTGGAATATTTCACCAGCGGCACCATGGTGTCGCCGTGGCCGCCGAGCACGAAGGCGGTGACGTCTTCAACTGAAACCTTGAATTCCTCGGCGAGGAAATGGCGGAAGCGGGCGCTGTCGAGAACGCCGGCCATGCCCACGACCTTGTTGGCGGGGAGGCCGGAATATTTCTGCAGGGCCCAGACCATCACGTCGAGCGGATTGGTAATGCAGATCACGAATGCGTCTGGCGCATACTTGGCAAGGCCGGCCCCAACCTGGGCCATGACCTTCAAATTGATTTCAAGCAGATCATCGCGGCTCATGCCGGGCTTGCGCGGAACACCGGCGGTGACGATGCAGACATCGGCTCCGGCAATGCCTTCGTATTTGTTGGTGCCGGAAAGGGTGGAATTGAAACCCTCAATCGGGCCTGATTGGGAAAGATCAAGGGTTTTGCCCTGGGGAATGCCTTCGGCGATATCAAAGACAACGACATCGCCGAGTTCCTTGAGAGCCGCGAGGTGGGCAAGTGTGCCCCCGATCATGCCGCCACCGATCATTGCAATTTTCTTACGAGCCATTTTTTTGCTTTCCCTCTCAACCCGCAGGGGCGCAGGTTCTATTGCATTGCACAAGCGGGGGTTTTCTAGGCCTGATATAAAGAGGCTTCAAGAACTACTAACGGCTAATTGGGGTTTTGTGACGATTTTTCAAGTTTCGACGATTTTTTGGCCCCACCAGGCGGCCGATTGCATTTCCTGGAGCCGCGAAACGGTGCGGGCGAACTCAAAACGGTGATCGCCCTGTGGATAAATCCGTTCCGGCGGCTGGGCCGAGGACGCCACGAGATGCAGGCGGGCATCATAAATTGTGTCAATCAGCAGGACAAAGCGCTTGGCTTCATTGCGCTGGCTGGTTTTGAGAGCCGGGATTTGTTCCACGAACACAGTCTGAAAGTGGGAGGCGAGCGCCAGATAATCGGGCGGGCCAAGGGGCGCTTCGCAAAGATCGGCAAAGGTAAACCGGGCACAGCCATGGGCGCTTTCCCGCACATGCAGGCTGCGCCCCAGAACCGGAATCTCACAGGGCTCGCCCTTCGCCACATCGGTAAGGCGTTCCCAAATTCTTTGCACATGGGCATCGGCCTTTGCGCCCAGCGGCGTGACAAAGCTTTCCCAGGCCTTCACCCGGCCCAGGCGATAATCGGTGGGGCTGGCCAGCGACATCACATCGAAGTTGTTTTCCATGAGCTTGATGGCCGGCACAAACAGATCGCGATTGAGGCCGTCTTTGTAGAGCTGATGGGGTGGCAGGTTTGAGGTCGTCACAATGACCGTGCCCTGGGCCAGCAAGGCCTGGAACAGGCGGCCCACAATCATGGCGTCGGCGATGTCGCTGATCTGCATTTCATCGAGGCATAGAACTTGCGCCTGCTTCGCCAGATCCGTGGCGATTTGCGCCACCACATCGGCTTCGCGGAGCGCCTGGCGGCGCTGATGAATGTCCTGCATGAAAGCATGGAAATGGATGCGCTGCTTGGCCTTCACCTGAAGGGTTGAAAAAAACAAATCCATCAGCATGGTTTTGCCGCGGCCCACATCACCGTAAATGTATGCGCCCTTGGGCGTGCCGTTCTTGTTGAGGAATCGTCCTATGGCGCCGCGCTGTTCACGGGCTTCAAGCAAGTGGGCCAGGTGATCGAGATGTGAAACGATTGCGGCTTGAGCGGCATCGCTGCGAAGCTCGCCGGCTTTTACCTTTTCGGCATAGGTTTCATGCAGCGCGGTCACCGGAAGAAGCCCAGGAAAAATGCGAGCATGATGATGTAGGCCCCGGCGATTGCCACGAAGCTGAACGCCGAAATCAACACGCCCGTAAAGGAAAGGGGTTCGAGGCCGTGGTCAATCACGCGTGGCCGGAGGTTTGCAAGGATTGAAATGCCGCCGAAGATGAGCAGGATGACCTGTTCAAAATAGAACCCGGTGGCGAGTATCATCACGCCGATGGCGAGCAGGCCAAAGCGCGCGTGGCTTCCCATGAGCTTGGCCAGAACCGAGCGCAGCGCCACGCCGCCATCAAGGGGTTCCACGGGCAGGAGATTGAAGAGGTTGAGGCCGATTACCACGATGCCGGAAATAATCAGCCAAGCAGGAAGAGCCACACCCAGCACCGGTGGAAGGGTGATGGCAAAAGCCAGGAGCAGGCTGAAGCCCGGCCCCATGAGAGCGGAAAACACCGCCTGGGCCTGGGTCTCGTAGGGCAGGCGCGGCATGGCCAGGGCACCCAGAAAGGGCAGGAAAATCATGCGGCCCCAGGGCTGGCCGATCAGGCGGTAAGCCAGGAGGTGGCCGAACTCGTGCACAGCCAGCGCTACGACCAGCAGTCCGGAAACAAGCCAACTGGTCATCAGGGCAAAGGCCACAAGGCTGATCAGTCCGGTGACGATGGCAACGCCTGCCGAGATGATCTGGTGAGTTGTTTCATCGGGCTTGCCGGTTTCGGCCAGGCCCTTGAGGCGGTAGGCCCCGCCCCAGAGATCGGCGCGGGCAAGGATTTGCGCCACCAGAGGGCGCGGCCCCCATTCATACTTCTGGGTGAGCCAGGTGCCATGGGGATGGGCCTCGGTTTCGGTGACAATTCTCAGCAGTTCGTTGTTGAGGGATTTTCCCTCCAGCCCCTCGCGGTGCAGTTCGAGGTAGGCGGGAGCGCGCCGTTCGGCCACGCGGAAATGGGCCTGGGATTCTTGCTGGGCGCCGGTTGAAAGAGTGGTCACATAGGTCATGCGGAAAACCTGGCGGGCGTCGTCAAGGAGCTCGGAGGTTACCGTGGTGCGGCTCCAAGTCTGTACCTTTCCGTGATGGAGATCGACAAGGGCAAAGAGCTTTTCCGGCGGGGCCTTTACCAGAAGCCTGGCCCGGGGATTCACCCTTTGGCGAAAGCCCAGAAGCGCCAGCAGGATGAGGATAAGGGGAATCTCCACGCCGGCGTTAAGGATGAATTCTGGCATTTGTCCTCAGGGGTTGCCGTTACTTACGGGACACCCTGCCTGATGCGCAATTGAAAAACATGGAAAGGCCTAATAAAAGCTTGGCCCATGTCCCACCAGATCGTTGTCGCCGCCCTTTACAAATTTGTCACGCTGAAGGATTTCGCGAGCCTTCGGCAACCCCTGCTAGCGGCCATGAAAGTCCATGGGGTGAAGGGCACGCTGCTTCTAGCTGAAGAAGGCATCAACGGCACAATCAGCGGCAGGCGCGAAGCCATCGACGGGTTTCTGGGCGAACTCAAATCAGACTTCCGCTTTGCAGACATTGACCACAAGGAATCCTTTTGCGACGAGGAGCCTTTCTACCGCAGCAAGGTGAAGCTGAAAAAGGAGATTGTCACCATTGGCGTTGACGGCGTTGACCCCAACAGGCAGGCCGGCACCTATGTGAACCCGGCGGACTGGAATGCGCTGATCGCCGATCCGGATGTTCTGCTCATCGACACGCGCAATGATTATGAAGTTGCCCTTGGCACGTTCGAGGGGGCGGCGGACCCCAAGACGTCCAGCTTTGGCGAATTTCCGAAATTCGTTGGCGACAACCTTGATCCGGCGCGACACCGGAAGGTGGCGATGTTCTGCACCGGCGGCATCCGCTGCGAGAAGGCTTCGAGCTACATGCAGTCCCAAGGCTTCCGCGAAGTTTATCATCTGAAAGGCGGCATTCTCAAATATCTTGAGGAGGTGCCGCAGGAACAGAGCAAATGGCAGGGCGAATGTTTTGTCTTTGACCACCGCGTGGCGGTGGGCCAGGGTTTGGTTCCCACGGAACTTGAAATGTGCCACGGCTGCCGCATGCCGCTGGAATCCGCTGACAAGCTCTCCCAATTTTACGAGGAAGGCGTGAGCTGCCCCAAATGCTTTGCGACGCTCAGCGAGAAGTCAAAAGCTTCAGCACGCGAACGGCAGAAGCAGATTGACCTGGCAAAAAAACGGAATTTGCGGAAACCGATTGGGAATTAGAAGCTGTAATCCTCTCCCCCAATAAGAATTGGGGGTGACGCAAAAATCTACCGCTTTTTCTTTTTCCAGGCGGCTTTCTTTTCCTTGAAGGCTGGCGTGTCACCGGCGACGTGAGGTTTTGCGGCGCCTTCAAATTTTGGCTTGCCGGCGGCAAAGGGTTTTTTGCCCTTATAGCCTGTGCTCTCGAACTTTGGTTTGTCGCCACCTCCAAAGGGCTTCTTGCCCTTGTAGCCTGTTCCTTCGAACTTCGGCTTGGCCGTGCCCTCATGGGGTTTCCGGTCTTCGTAGCGCTGCGGCTCCGCCTCGTGTTTTGGCTTGAAGTTTGGCTTGCGGTCCGGATTGCGCGAGGGGTGGCTGATTTCCGGCGCACCCTTCAGCAATTCAATCTTCACGTCCTCGTCGTCGGCTACCAGGCTGGCGATGGTGAAGCGCTCCACCACGGCATTGGCGATTTCAAAGCGGGTTTCATTGTCGGTGATGCGGATGGCGCCGATATCGGCTTTCACAACCTTGCCTCGCCGGCAAATCATCGGCAGCAGCCATTTGGGATCGGCATTGTTCTTGCGGCCGATATCAAGGCGGAACCAGGTGAAATTGCGGGGTTCGGCTGAATGGGCATCGCGGCGCGCCGGTTTTGCCTCGCGGAACTCACGGCCAGGGCCGGGATCAAACACGTCTTCGGCGGCGGGCAATCTTGCACGGTAAACCCGGACAAGGGCTGCAGCGATTTCTTCCGGCGAACGCATGGCTAGAACGGCGCGGGCCATTTCCAGGTCCTCTTCGCTGCTGATCTCTGTCAGCAATGGATCGTGCAGCATGCGCTGCTGGTCAAGCTTGCGGATGTCTTCGGCCTGGGGTGGGCCGCTCCATACAGGATTTACTTTTGCAGCGGCCAGCATCTGCTCGGCCTTGCGGCGGCGTGACAGGGGCACGAGCACGACGCTCACGCCCTTCTTGCCGGCGCGGCCGGTGCGGCCGCTGCGATGCTGCAGGATTTCCGCGTCATTTGGCAGGTCGGCGTGAATGACCAGGCCGAGGTTTGGCAAGTCAATGCCGCGGGCCGCCACATCGGTTGCCACGCAGACGCGAGCCCTGCCATCACGCAGCGCCTGCAGGGCGTGGTTGCGTTCGCCCTGGCTCAATTCGCCGGAGAGATAGACAGCGGCAAAACCGCGCTCGAGAAGGGTTGCGTGGAGATGGCGCACATGATCGCGCGTGTTGCAGAACACGATGGTGCTTTGCGCTTCGACAAAGCGCAGCACGTTGACCACCGCATGCTCAACTTCGTTGGGGGCCACGCGCATGGCGCGGTATTCGATGTCGGCATGGGCCCGCTCACCGCCCGAAGCCTCGATGCGCAAGGCATTGCGCTGATAGCGCTTGGCAAGGTTCGCAATGATTTTTGGCATGGTGGCGGAAAACAGAAGGGTGCGGCGCTCGGCGGGCGTTGCTTCCAGAATGAACTCGAGGTCCTCGCGGAAGCCGAGATCGAGCATTTCATCGGCCTCATCGAGGACGACGGCCTTGAGATCAGTGATGTTGAGCACGCCGCGTTCGAGATGGTCACGCAGACGTCCCGGGGTTCCCACGATGATATGGGCGCCATCGGCAAGGCGCCGGCGCTCGCGCTTGGGATCCATGCCGCCGACGCAAGAAAGGATGCGCGCGCCGGTATAGTGATAAAGCCATTCCAGTTCGCGCTCCACCTGCATGGCAAGCTCGCGGGTAGGGGCTACGATGAGGGCCATGGGCGAAGCTTCCTGCGGGAAGCGCTCGGCTTCGCCGAGAAGGGTTGTGGCGATGGCCAGGCCATAGGCCACGGTTTTGCCGGAGCCGGTCTGGGCCGAAACCACGAGATCGCGGCCGTCGGCCTTGGTTTCGAGAACGGCTAGCTGAACCGGGGTTGGGTCTTCATATTTGCGCTCGGTGAGGGCGCGCGCGAATGGGGCGGGGGTTGAAGGAAATGCCAATTTACAGGATACTTTTCTAACGGAGTTAAGGGCCAGCAAACGGGATGTCACATCCACGCAGCGCCATTTGGGCCGCTCTTAAAGCAAGTTCCCGGAAAACACCATGGCGAAGGACTCTTCGGTCTTAACCATTACACCGGATCAATCAGGGCCACATGAGGGCTGGCGTGGCGCGGCAGTTTGCCGGCAAGCCGCGGGTCGTCGTGGATCTCGACCATGAGGCTATAGGGCTTGAAGCCCGAGCGCTTGTAGAAGCCGAGCGCATTGGGGTGGTCGAAGTGGCAGGTGTGAACCCAGAGGCGATTGATCGGCTTCTCCCAAGCCTTGGTGATGGCGATGTTCATCAGTGCACGGCCCAAGCCGCTGCCAATGGCATCCTTCGCCAGGCCGAAGAAAGCCAGTTCGCAGTTGGGAAGGTCCTTGAAATCCAGTTCCAGCACACCGATCGCCGTGTCGCCCTGGTAGAGGGCGTAGGATTCCACCTGCGGGTGGCTGAGAATTCCGGCCAGCTTTTCATCTGGCATGATGAGGCGCGAAAACCACATGAGATCTTCGCCCACTTTGCGGAATATCTTGCGGTAGCTGTCAAGGTCGTTCACATCAACCGGCCGCAATGAATAGCCTGCGGGCAAAGATGCATCCTTGCCTTGCGGCCTGGAGGTCATCTCAAGGCAGGTCACGACATTGGCGAGCCTGCCTTTCGGCAGCTCATAGTAACCCACGGGCAAGTCAAGTTGCTGCATTGCTCAGCGCATCGTCGGAATGGAGAACTGGGCGCCTTCCTTCGTTCCCGAGGGCCAGCGCGAGGTCACAGTCTTGGTCTTGGTGTAGAAGCGGATGGAATCGGGCCCGTGCTGGTTCAGGTCGCCGAAGCTCGAGGCTTTCCAGCCACCGAAGGTGTGATAGGCGAGCGGCACCGGAATAGGCACGTTCACGCCCACCATGCCGACCTGCACTTTGCTGGCGAAGTCGCGCGCCGCATCGCCGTCACGGGTATAGATCGCAACACCATTGCCGTATTCATGGTCGTTGCAGAGGCCAAGCGCCTCTTCATAGGTCTTGGCACGCACCACGCCGAGCACGGGGCCAAAAATTTCTTCCTTGTAAATGCGCATATCCTTGGTGACGTTGTCGAAGAGCGAGCCGCCGAGGAAATAACCGCTCTCATAGCCCTGCATCTTGAAGCCGCGGCCATCCACTTTCAGCGTGGCGCCTTCCTTCACGCCGATATCGATGTAACCTTTCACACGGTCCAAGGCCATTTTGGTGACCAGCGGGCCGTAGTCGGCATCGCGGTCGCTCGAGAGGCCGATCTTCAATTTCTCAACGCGGGGAATAAGCTTTTCAATGAGCTGATTTGCAGTGGCTTCGCCCACTGGCACGGCAATCGAAATCGCCATGCAGCGTTCGCCAGCCGAGCCATAACCAGCGCCGATCAGCGCATCGACGGCCTGGTTCATGTCGGCGTCGGGCATGATCACCATGTGGTTCTTGGCGCCGCCAAAGCACTGGGCGCGTTTGCCGGTGGCGGTTGCTCCGGCATAAACATATTGGGCGATGGCGGTTGAGCCCACAAAGCCCACGGCCTTGATGTCGGGATCATTCAGGATGGCATCGACGCTTTCCTTGTCGCCGTTCACGACATTCAAAATTCCCGGCGGCAGGCCGGCCTCGAGGAAAAGTTCAGCGATGCGCATGGGGCAGGAGGGGTCGCGCTCGGAGGGCTTCAGGATGAAGGCATTGCCAACCGCAATGGCGGGCGCGCATTTCCACAAGGGGATCATGGCGGGGAAGTTGAAGGGTGTGATTCCGGCCACAACGCCCAGGGCCTGGCGCATGGAATACATGTCAATGCCAGGGCCTGCGGCATCGGTGAATTCGCCTTTCACAAGATGGGGCACGCCACAGGCAAATTCGGCAACTTCAACACCGCGCTGCAAATCGCCCAGCGCATCAGGAACCGTTTTGCCGTGTTCGATGGAAATCAGGGTGGCCAGTTCTTCCTTGTGCTTTGCGGCGAGTTCGAGGAATTTCATCATCACGCGGGCGCGGAACTGGGGGTTCTTGGCAGCCCAGGCGGGTTGCGCGGCCTTGGCATTTTCAACAGCAGCACGGAGCTCGGCCTGGGAAGCGAGCGCCACCCGGGCCTGCACTTCGCCGGTATTGGGATTGAATACGTCGGCAAAGCGGCCGGACGTCCCATTAACCCGCTTGCCGCCGATGAAGTGCCCGATTTCCTTGACCATTGTAAATCCCGCGGGGCCTGGTGCCCAAGCTGCCGCGCTCCCTTGTAAGATTAAACTGCCGCAAGCTCTAATGATCGTTGGACCAGCCTGCAAGTGACAGTAGCTGGCACTTA
>JBBQNU010000142.1:0-8381 GCA_038330285.1 Hyphomicrobiales bacterium
CTCCCCCTCCGCCATCCACTATTTGCGTTTGCGCGCCGGCCTGGGCCTGATGTCAGTTCCGTATCAAGGTCTGCAATGCGACTGCGGTTGCGTCGTCGGCTGATTTAAAGCGCGGGTGTTCTAAACAAGCTGGGTCGGAAACTTCGACGGCACGAATGCTGTCCAATACGCTATCCACGCCCCTGGAAGCCAGCGATGCTGCCAGCAGGCTCTCTTCGGAATGCAACGCATAGTGGTCGACAGCCCGGTAGTAGCCATCCGTGCAAAGCAGAATCTCACGGGGTGTGCCAAGATCGAAATACTCGGCGAACTCTACCGCAGACGGACTTGCCTCCAGAATACCGTAGCCGCCAGGAGAATTCCGCAATTTGCGGCCTTGCATAAGCTGTGGGCGGAATTCGGCGAGAAGCTCTTGGATATCAATCACACCCGCGTCGCGCCGCTTGAGCGCTTCGGTTGAAAGCCAGCGGTCAAAGGCGTTGTTGGGCGAGGCCGCAACGCTGATGTGCACGCCAGTGCTGCCGCGCGCCAGCAGGCAGGAATCACCCAGGCGCAGCGCCTGCCACGTCTCGCCATAGCGTTTAGCCATAGTCAAGCAGGCCGCGGGCGGGTCATAGTCCTCAGGAATATCCATATCTCTCACGGCCACCTTAAAATCAAGTATCAAGGCCTGCACGAGCTTGGAGAGAATCTCGCGCAGGGAAAGATTAAGGCCAGCCAATGCCTGCAAATGATCCTGGGCCTTTGCCACGAGCCATGCTGCATCGGTTCCGTCGCCGAGAAAATTCTGTCCGTTTATGCCGGTGACGCCATCGAAAATCCATGCGGCAGAAACATCATCGGCGCTGCCGAGGTATCCCCAGCCATCCTCATTGATCGCGCCTGATCCCTGCGTCACGGCGCCTAAAAGCTTCAAAGGGCCACCACCTGGCCGGTACGCACACTCTCATCTGCAGCCAGCACGATGCGGAGCGAGCTAATGGCGTCTTCCACGTGGCCGCTCATGTCCCGATCATGGCGGATCGCATCCAGGAACAATTCCTGCTCGCGGTTGCAAAGTTCCTGATGGCCGGGCTCACCGTCCATGCGGATGATTTCATCTGGTGTGGCGAAGCGTCCTTCAGGCGTAAGCAGTGCATGGTGCAAGCGCAACGCGCCGGTGCGCGTGTGGCTGTCGACGTCTGAAGACGCTGTTTTCGGCTCTTCCACCGCGAGCGAAACAGAGCCCTTGGGGCCAATCATGTCTTTCACGAAAAAGGCCGTCTCGCTCATCATGGGGCCCCAGCCTGCTTCATACCAGCCCACGGAACCGTCATCGAAGGCCACATGAAGGTGACCATAGTTGTACATATGCTCATCGACTTCATTGGAGAGACGGGCTCCCACTGCATGGACGCGAACGGGCTTGGCGCCTGTCACCTGGCACATGACATCGACATAGTGCACTCCACAGTCGACGATGGGACTGATTGAATTCATCAGGTGTTTGTGCACCGCCCATTGCGGGCCGGAAGACTGTTGGTTGAGGTTCATCCGCATGACCAGAGGCTTGCCGAGGGTTTTTCCGACTTCAACAAACTTCACCCAGGAGGGGTGAACCCGCAGGATGTAGCCGATCACCAGTTTCTTGGCCGACGCTTTAGCAAGTTTTGCAATCTCCTCAGCTTCGGCCACCGTATCGGCCAAAGGCTTCTCTATGAAGATGTGACAGCCTGCCTTCAACGCCAGCTTGACATAGGCGGCGTGGGTGTCGGGCCAGGTGTTAATGGATACAGCATCGGGCCTCGTGGCAGCGAGGGCTTCGGCGTAGTCTGAAAAAAGCGGCGCGCCAGGAAATTCTTTCTTGATATCATCGCGTGTTTCAATGCCGCGGCTGCACAGGCCCACGATTTCAAATCCTTTTATGGACATGTAGGCGCGAGCATGGCTCAACCCCATATTGCCGAGGCCCACAACAAGCACTCTGATTTTTTTCATTTGCCGTCAATCCATGTTTCGAGAACCTGCAAATCATCACTCAAATGCACAAGGCTCGCAAGATAGCCAGATTTGATGCGTCCAAGTTCGTGATCTCGCCTGAGAAATGATGCGGGATTGAGTGAGGCCATGCGGAGGGCGTCTTCCAGGCTGACGCCAAGCCGCTCAACGCAATAGCGCACAGCTTCATCCATAGTCAGATTGGAGCCCGCAAGTGTTCCATCATCCAGCACCAATCTGCAATTCACCAAATGAACGGCACGTCCCTGCAATGCGAAGCTGTCAGGACCACCCGCGGCAGTAGGCATGGCGTCGGTGATCAGCATAATGTGGTCTCTCGGCTTAGCCGCAAGAGCCACCTTCATGGCGATGTCATGCACATGATAGCCATCGGCGATCAATCCGCAGAAACTTTCCGTGTCTGCAAGTGCAGCACCTACCATACCGGGTTCGCGGCCATTCAACTGGCTCATGGCATTGAAGAGATGGGTGAAAGCGCGTGCCCCGGATGCCAAGGCATTTGACACCTCCACAATGCTTGCTTCGGAATGGCCAAGACTGACGAATACACCCTTCCCGGCAAGTGACTTGATCAAGTCTGGCGGCACCCGGTTGGGGGCAAGTGTCAGCATGACGCTGCCACAATCGGCATTTGCAATCCGGGCAACGTCCGCGTGGGTCATCTCACGAATGAAACGTAGCTCATGGGCGCCTTTACGCTGCTTATCGAGAAATGGTCCCTCAATATGAATGCCGAGAACGCCCGGAACATTTTCCGCACGGGCCGCTTTCACGGAAGCTATGGCTTTCGATAAAACTTCGGGCGCATCGGTGATGACAGTCGGCAACATGCCCGTCGTTCCGAATTTGCGATGGGATTCAGCAATACGGCGGACCGTGTCGATTGTGGGATTGTCATTGAGCAAGGCGCCCCCCCCACCGTTCACCTGTACGTCGATGAAACCCGGAACCAAAAGTCCACCGTTCAGCATGTGCCGCTCAATGCCGGAAGCGAGTTTTTCCTCAGGTACGACTTCAGCGACACGGCCACCGTCAACAACGATAACGAGGCCACTGCGGATGTCCTCGCCATCAAAAATGCGGGCCCCTATAAGAGCAAATGCCATCACACCGTCTCCGTCACTTTCTTGAGAAGTCGGGGGCGGTCAGGGTCGCGGCCACGGGCCAAGGCAGTTGCCTCAACAAAACGGTAGGCGGTTTGAATGATAGAGATGGGATCAAGCAGGGAATTGCCGGTGCGCGCGAAAGGAAGTCCACCCTCCTCGGCCACCAGAACATGCGCCCCCGTCGCGCGCATCTTGCCCAGGGACTCGAGCGAAGATTTCCGTGCACCATCTTCAGGCGAATAGGCAAGAACCGGAAAGTCTTCGCCGAGAAGCTCAAGGGGGCCATGCATCACTTCGGCGATGGAATAAGCTTCTGCGTGGATAGCGCAGGTCTCCTTCAGCTTCAGGGCTGTTTCCACGGCAATGGGCAGCGACGGTCCACGCGCCAATACGTAAAGCGACTCTGCGTCTTTCGCGAGGGCAATCGCTTCCGGCCAATCCATCTTTGCTGCCTTTGCCAGTTGATCAGGCAACCTATCTATTACGGCTAGCAGCTCCCTATGGTCCAGCCAATGGGCCACGATGGCGGCACCCGCCACCAAAGATACGATAAAGGATTTCGTCGCCGCCACACTGAGTTCCGGGCCCGCGTGGAGCGGCAGGCAAATATCCGCCGCAAGAGCCGCTGGCGAATCCTCCACGTTGACCAGCGCCACTGTCAAGGCGCCCGCCTCCCGGGCCGCATCCTGAAGCGCCACGATATCCGGGCTCTTGCCCGATTGGGAGACCGTAACACACAGTCCGTTTTTCAATTGCAGTTTTGCGCCATAGACCGACACTACCGACGCGCCCACCGACGAACACGGAACCCCTGTCAGAATTTCTGCAAGGTATTTGAAGTAGCCGGCGGCACTGTCGGAGCTTCCGCGCGCCGAGGTGATGATGACGGGAGGCGGCTGGCGCCTGAGATGGGCACCGATTTCGGAAAGTGCTTTGCCATTGCGCTGAAGGAAATAGGCAACGGCTTCCGGTGCCTCCGCGGCTTCGCGCGCCATGTGGCTCATGATTTCACCCCGGGCGCGATGGTGAGTTCGGCGACAAAATCATAGCTGTCGCCACGATAATGGCAGCGGGTGAATTCAATGATGCGGCCATCGGGCAGATAGGAAATGCGTTCAATGAAAAGAGCCGGGCTGCCGTCCGGCAGATCAAGAAGCTTGGCTTCCTGCATTGTCAGTGCCGTTGCATGCAAACGCTGCAGCGCCCGCACCGGCCGGACGCCGCGCGCTTCGAGGACTTCATATAGCGATCCCTTGACACTGGCGGGATCGGGCAAAAAATGCCGCGGGATCACCGCCAGTTCAATGGCCATGGGAACGCCATCGGCGCGGCGCAGGCGGTGGAAGCGTGAGACATGCTCGCCCGGTGAAATCGACAGTTTGAGCGCCTCTTCCGGAGTTGGAAGGCCGGTGGAGCGGTCGAGCCAATCGGCATCGGTTTTTAGGCCTCGAAGCTGCATGTCCTGGGTGAAGCTGGTGAGCCGCGACAAGGGCTGCTCAATGCGCCGCGCCGGTCCGCTCACATAGGTGCCGGAACCCCGGCGTTGCACGAGCACGCCTTCGGCCACCAGATCAGTGAAGGCCTTGCGCACCGTGACGCGCGAGATATCAAGCAATACGGCCACGTCGCGCTCACCGGGGATGGCATCGCCTTCCTTGAGATCACCGGACGCCACCGCATCCTGCACCAGTTTTTTCACCCGGAGATAACGTGGCGCAGTGCTGTCACGCTCAAAGCGGCTGCGTTGGAAGATGGTTTGGAAAGCGTTCATGCCCAACTCACCGGAAGTCCCTGGGCCTGGCGGGCCATCATGATCGCCCCGTCCAATGCATCAGCGCCGGCTGCGGTAAGCGCCTGTTTCACGTCGGCATCGAGATAGGGTGGATAAACCTTCGAGACGCCACCGAGCAGGCAGAGCTTTCCGGCACCACGTGCGAGCAATGCGCGGCCCAGACTCGAAATGGCAGCTGCTCCTTCAATCACGATGGTCATGCCAACCACATCACCTTTGGCTGCACATTCAAAAACCAGGGGTGCCATTTCGGCATAGTCTTTTGGCGTTGCCTGCTCCGACCAGCGGGAGACCTCAAACCTGGTACGGCCAACACGCGACAAAACCTCTTCGATCAACGGCGTGGGTTGCAGCAGGCCATCAATGGCAAGAGCGGCGCGGCGCACTGCATGGTGGCCGAGCCAGGCGCCCGAGCCATGATCACCAAGGGCAAAGCCCCAGCCGCCCACCATGTGGCGAACCCCATTAATGGAGGCAAAACCAATGGATCCGGTGCCGGCGATGACAATGCCCCCATCACTTCCGGCAAAAGCCCCCACCCAGGCCGCATAGGCGTCGTTGTCAGCAATCACCGAAGCGAACGGCAGTTTGGCTTCGGCAATCCGCTCCGCCCCAACTGACGTCACGATGCCCGCAAGGCCCAGTCCCGCATGAAGATCGCTTGCCTTTAATTGCGCCCGGCCCGCCGCTTCGACGGCCGTTGCGATAATGTTGGCCAGCGCCCCATCAAAATCCTGATAGATATTGGAGGAGCCGCCGATCGCTTCGCCCAGCATGCGCCCAGCCTCATCCCGAATGCGGGCCCGGCAACGGCTACCGCCGCCATCAATGCCAAGAAAATACGCGTTGGCTTGCCTCATAACGCTACAATACCAAAACAATACCAAATGTGAAGAGTTTTGTTAATGAGTATCAAAATTTCAACAAATTCCACGATTATTTAATGGTTAATACTTTCTTCTCGACAAGTGGTATTTAGTTGGTATTGTCACGTCTATGGCAGCTTCCTTGCGAGAAACTGAAACTAATTTGCCGGAATCGGCTGGCATCGACACTTGGAGCGATGCCGATATTCTGGCGGCATTTGTCGGCGGGCAGGAACGGGCCATTGCCGCCGTAAAGGCGGCCATTCCAGAAATTTCAAAAGCGGCTAACGCCATTGCTGCCAGTTTGGCGGGAGGTGGCCGCCTCTTCTATGCAGGTGCCGGCACTTCAATCCGCATCGGCGTGCAGGATGGCTCAGAGTTGCCGGCCACCTTCGGCATGGCGGAAGACAAAATTGATTATCTCATCGCCGGCGGACGCGCGGCCATGTTCGAGACACTCGCTGATGCAGAGGACGAGGCCAATGAAGGCAGCCATGCTGCGTCGGCCTGCAAGGCTGGTGACGCGCTGATTGCCATCGCGGCGTCCGGCTCAACACCTTACACAATTGCCGCCGCCAAGCGCGCAAGGGACCTCGGCGCAATGGTTGTTGCCGTCGTCAATAACCCGAACTCCGCCCTGGCTGCCGCTGCCGACATAGAAATACTTGTCGACTCCGGTCCCGAGGTTATCGCGGGATCGACACGTATGGGCGCTGGCACGGCGCAGAAAGCGGCACTCAACTTTCTCTCCACGCTTGTCCATATCAAGCTTGGGGCTGTGCACGATGGCATGATGGTCAATGTGCGGGCCGACAATCTCAAACTCAAGGCCCGTGCCGATGGCATTGTTTCGCGTATTGCTGGGGTTAGCGAGAAAGACGCAGCCGCCGCACTTGAACTTACCGGGGGCGAGGTAAAGCCCGCTGTCCTGATCAGTGCGGGTGCAGGCTCACCTGACGCGGCGCAGCGGCTGCTCCTTGAAAGCAAAGGTAATTTACGGCTGGCCCTTTCACGGCTGGCCGCGGCACGCTAAGTTTTGAAGTAACGTCAAATGGAGGAAAGGGAGAAACCCATGTTAAAGACTGGACTGAAGACCATGCTGCTCACGGCCGTTGCCATGACGACATTTGCCGGCACCGCATCGGCCAGAAAACTCACCATCGAGAGCTGGCGCAACGACGACGCCACCATCTGGAAGGAAAAAATCATTCCTGCCTTCCAGGCAAAACATCCCGACATCACGGTTGAATTCACGCCGACCGCACCCAAAGAATACAATGCCGCCTTGAATGCCCGACTTGAGGGCGGCACCGCCGGCGACATCATCACTTGCCGCCCGTTCGATGCTTCGCTTGAGCTCTTCAACAAGGGCCACCTTGCAAGCCTGAATGACCTGCCGAGCATGGCGGGATTTTCGGATGTGGCCAAAAGCGCCTGGACCACAGATGATGGCAAGACCACCTTCTGTGTGCCGATGGCCTCGGTAATTCACGGCTTTATCTACAACAAGGATATCTTCGCTGAACTGAAGCTCGCTGAGCCCAAGACCGAGGAAGAATTCCTCGCCGTTCTCGAAGCTATCAAGAAGGACGGAAAGTACGTTCCGCTGGTTTTGGGCACCAACGACCAGTGGGAAGCCGCCACCATGGGTTTCCAAAACATCGGGCCCAACTACTGGAAAGGCGAGGAAGGCCGCAAGAAGCTGATTGACGGCACGGGGAAGCTGACCGATCCGGAATATGTGAACACTTTCGCAGCGCTCGCGAAGTGGGCGCCATACATGGGCGATGGCTACAAGGCCCAGACTTACCCTGACAGCCAGAACCTTTTCGGTCTCGGCAAGGGTGCAATCTATGCAGCGGGTTCGTGGGATATTTCCACCTTCCGCGGCCAGGATGTGCCCATGGGTGCTTTCAAGGCCCCGCCTCCAGCCGGTTCAGCCGATTGCTATATTTCAGACCACACGGATATCGGCATCGGCATGAATGCAAAATCGGCCAATGCCGCAGATGCCAAGGTCTTCCTTGACTGGATCGGCTCGGATGAATTTGCCAACATTTTCGCAAATGCGTTGCCGGGCTTCTTCCCGCTTTCGAGCGCCAAGGTCACCATTTCCGATGACGTGGCGCAGACCTTTGTGGGCTGGCGTGGCGAGTGCAAGTCAACCATCCGCAACTCCTACCAGATCCTGTCACGCGGAACGCCAAACCTCGAAAACGAGATGTGGAACGTTTCGGCCCAGGTGCTCAACGGCGCCATGGCGCCTGACGCCGCCGGAGCCCAGCTCCAAGACGGGCTGAAAAAATGGTACGCACCACAGCAGAAGTAACGTAAGAAAATTGGGGCTGCCGGCACCGTCGGTGGCCCCTTTTCATGAGGCGGGGGCATGGCGGACGCAAAAGCAGGAGCTGGCAACGCTATCGTCGGCATGGGCCGCGGATCTTACGTGGCATTGCTGGCATTTTTCTTGGGTCCTGCTGTTGTCATCTACACGGTCTTTTCAATCTATCCCCTCCTCGCCACGATCTTCAATTCGCTTTATCTGCGCCAGCCGGACGGCGCTTACCTCTTCAACGGCCTCGGCAATTTCCAGACGCTGCTCACCGACACCACATGGTC
>JBBQNU010000143.1:0-8309 GCA_038330285.1 Hyphomicrobiales bacterium
CCTTGGCCTCATCCTGGGCGCCCTTGCGGCGCTCGGCATTCTTTGCTTCCAGCACGGCGCGCTGGGTTTCGAACTTTGCCCGGTTGGCTTCGGTGGCGCGGAGCGCCTTGCCACGGCGCAGCAGGAAGTTACGGGCAAACCCGTCCTTTACCTTTACGACCTGGCCGAGGCTGCCGAGCTTGGCGACGCGCTCAAGAAGAATGATTTCCATGGTTCAATTCTCCTATTGCAAGACGTAGGGCAGCAGGCCCAGGAAGCGGGCGCGCTTGATGGCCTGGGCGAGCTTGCGCTGCTTCTTGGCAGAAACCGCCGAGATGCGGCTTGGTACGATCTTGCCACGCTCGGAAATGTAACGCTGCAGAAGGCGCACATCCTTGTAATCGATCTTGGGCGCACCTTCACCGGTGAAGGGGCAGCTCTTCCGGCGCCGGAAAAAGGGGCGGCGGGCAGTTTGTTCCATAGCCATTAGAGGACCTCCGCCACTGGTTCGACACGATCTTCACGGGGACGGCCACGGCCGCCGCCGGCACCGCCGCGGCCACCAAAGCCACCGCCGCCGCCAAAGCCGCCGCCTCCGCCACCACCGAAGCCGAAGCCGCGGTCATCGCCGAAGCTGCCGCGCTCTTCGCGCTCATCACGCCTCCGCAGCATGGCCGACTGGCCCTCTTCATGCTCTTCAACGGCAATCGTCATGAAGCGGATGACGTCTTCGCTGATCAGCATGAGGCGTTCCATTTCGGCCACAGCCGCATAGGGCGCATCGATGTTCATCAGGGTGTAGTGGGCCTTGCGGTTTTTCTTCACGCGGAAGGAGATGGAGCGGATGCCCCAGGATTCAACCTTGCCGACCTTGCCACCGCCTGCCGTGATGACGCCCTTGAACTGCTCAACCAGGGCTTCAACCTGGGCCGGCGATGCATCCTGACGGGCCATGAATACGTGCTCATACAGAGCCATGTTCTGATAACCTTTCTGTTTCTCGTTTCGTTATCCGCCATCCAGCGCAGAGCCTCTGACGAACCAGAGAAAGGTTCGAAAGACCGGTCAAACGTAAGAGCGGAGACACGGGAAGACGGGATTTTTCGCCCTATCTGGCAAGCCAGACCTTCCGTTCAGCCCCCGGCTGGGTGGTCGAAGTTGGGGGGTGTATGGCGGAAAAGGGGGGCGAAAGCAAGGGCGGGGTTTTGGCTCGTAAGAGAGGGTTGTCACAGGGGTTAACAAGGCGCTGTCCGGTGATCACTCACTGAGTGTCCCCTCTCCACTCTCTGGAACGCCGGTGGTGCCCTTAGTCTTTTTCCGCGCTGGTATGGTGCTGATGCAACGATGCTTCGCTTCAGCGCAATCATCCATGCAAAAAGACTCCTGGATTGCGCCAGAGACGGTATTTTTCCGTTTGCAGCCTGCCTTACAAACTTCGTGGGCGTCAATGCACAACCCCACCAGCACGTCGTCGCTGAACCGTCCTGGACTTCCCTTTTGGGCACCAAAGGCAGGCAAGCATGAAAAACTGAAGATAGTGACGATTGCTGAAGCGAAAATTCTAGACAACATCGGGTGTCTTTCATTCACAAACAAATTTGCACGTTTTCAATCGGTCGAGAGAACTGGCACGTCCGAATTTGTATCGCCCGGTTGGGATTGAACCGGGGCCATCTGAGCGGCTTTGCGTTTGCACCTTTCATAAAAGGCATCCGCTTTCCGCAAACAACTATCAACGTCATTGGGATTTTTCTTACCCACGCCGCAATCGGCGCGACGATTATTGTAGGCCGAAGCGCAAATGGCATAGGCCTCTTTCTGCTTTTTGGACAACGCCCACGATTCTTGTGAAAAGGGAACCAATAGCAGGGCGCTGAGAATGCCGCATAACAAATATTTCATTATACTCTCCCGGAGCTGTGGTTATAATTTATTCTGTTGAGAGGACAGGCGCGTCCGAATTTGAATTGCCGGGCTGGTATTGAGTGGGCCCCAACCTATCGGCTTTCAAAGTGCATCTTGCGTGCTTTATCTGGCACCGGTTTTCGCAATCCCGGATTGCGGTATCGATATCGATCAGGGTGTTGACGCAGTTCTGGTTGCAATTCGAAAAGTTGAGATCGCATCGGTCCATTGCCTTTTCTTTTTTTGTTTTTGCCTCTACGACGCCAAATGACGCAAACATGACAATGGCGGCAGTCAGTACGATGCTTGAAAAAATTCTCATTTCATCCTCGCTCCGAATATAGATTTACGTTCCAGCATGCGATCTGAATAGATTGCCCATTGATGCATTGCAGTTTCTCTACACCTTGGTGGAATTGTTAATTTGCGCTCTCTTGCATTGTTCACAAAACGAGTCCCCACGGTTATGACGGAGGTGTGTAGTAAGGCACGAAGCAAATCCAGGCGTTGTCGGAACTGCGCACGCGGGCCTTGAGGTCGCCCCGGCCATATTGCAGGCGGCAGGCGTGTTCAACGGAAATGGCCACGCCATTTCGCAAATGCCGCTTCTTGCAGCGCCAGGCGTCACCCACCCGCATGACCCCGGAATTGCCGCCATGAATTGTTTTGCAGTAGTGGTCGAGATTCACGCCGCCGAGGATTCTCGGGTTCTGTGCCGCCGCAGGCGCAGTGAACACGCAGAGCATGAGCATCATTGCGCAAGCTGCAGCCCTTGTCATTGTATCACCGTGTCAGACTGCGTGGAACTGCCGGGTTTCTTTTTATTAGGCGTCTTGCGCTTTCCTGGATCGACTTCCAAATCACGCACAGGCGGCAGGGTGTTCAAACAATGCTGGAACGTGCGCTCGCAATTGCTGAAGCAGGCGTAAAGCTCTTGGCTTCCTGGCGGCTGCTTGTCGGCGCAGCGCCAAACGCAACGGGCGGAAGCGGTGTTGCAGGCAGCGACATCCGGATTTGCCAAGCTGGGCTGGCTGCCTGAAAGCGAGGCAAAGGCAAGGGCCGCGAGTGACAGTCGGTATCGCATTTGTTTTCCCCAGAACGTCCCAGCACACTATCGGCGCGCGGGACTGGCGTCCTCATACGATCGGAGGAGGGATGGGGCGAAAGGGGTGTGATCAATCGAGCAGCGGGCTCGAAAATCCAGCGACAAGCTTCACGAGATCAACCTGCCTGTGTGTGCCGGTCTTGGCGTAGAGATGGCTAAGGTGGGTCTTGACGGTGGTTTCTGCAATCCCGAGAGCTACGGCAACGTCAGGGACTCCCCCGACTTCAACAATGGCAAGCAAGACCCGAAGCTCGGTGGGCGTCAATTTCCAGGTTCGTGCGATGGCTTCTGCGGGTGACCGGGTTTCCAGCGCTGCCTTGTGAATAAATACTGCAGCGGCGGCCTTGTAGCTGGCGCCGGCGCGGCGCCTTACGCCGGACGAGAGGGGCAGAATATGGGCAGCATAACGTTCGCCGCCGCGCCCCATCAACATCCGGGCGATGGCCCTGTGGCCTATGGCGGAATCGCCGTGGCTTTCGGCGGCGAGAACATCTTGCAAGGTCTGGCGGAGCTCAGTGTCTCGTGGCGATAGCAGCCCACTGGCCGCGTGCACGATATCGCCCGCTGCAATGAGAGCAAAGCCCGCATCATTGGCATGCACAACGCGCCCGTCCGCATCGACCAGGAAAAAACCTGCCGCAAGACCATCGAAGCTGTCGGCGAACGCTGCGGATTCAGCACTCTTGAGTTCAATCACCCTGCCAATGAGCACGGCGCGGCGCACATGGGGGACGATGAGGCGCATGCGCCGCCGCGTTTCATCGTTGACAAGTCCGTCGCGGGCGTGACGAAACACTCCGACCAGCGCCATGCCCGCCGCTGATTTGTCAAGCGTGGCCGCGATGTGGTCGACCAGCTCCTGGGGCTTCCCCCATTCCTTGTAGAAACGGGTCTCGAGAAATTCATGGTAGGGCATGATATCGACCGTGGAGAACGGTTCTTCGAGTTCGAAGCAGAACTGGGCGGTACTGCTGGGGTCAAGCTTTACGTATTTCTCGAAATACAACTTGTTGTAGTGTTGCGGAATGCCGCCATCATCATGGAATACGGCGCCGCCCTTGCCGATCGGGTCCTTGGCGTAGAGCGCAGCTGCGCTACCACCGACGAAGCCCGACAAATTTTTAAGTACGGAAGGCCATAAAGCGGGATCAAGGACGCTGTCGTAGATCCCGCCAATCAGAGCGGATATTTCTTCAGATTCCTGCATGGCGCCCCCGCCCAAAGATTGCTCATCTGACAATGGCAGAAACCCGACGCGATGCATAATGCTAAAAAACCCGGGGAAATATGGGACCCCGCCGGCGCATTGACATGCAGGCGAAGCCTTGCCAAGATTTTTGTACCATGGCCAGCAAAGCAAAATTCACGACGATGGAAGCTTATATCGCGAGCTTCCCGAAGGAGGTTCGGGGCATTCTTCAAGAACTTAGGCGGACAATCCAGAACGCGGCGCCACGGGCGGTTGAGGCCATCAGTTATCAGATTCCCACGTTCAAGCTGAATGGCAACAGTCTTGTCCATTTCGCCGCATGGAAAAACCATATCGGATTTTATGCGACGCCTTCGGGCAATGCGGCGTTCAAGAAGGAGCTGGGGCGGTACAAGGTGGCGAAGGGGTCCATCCGGTTTCCCCTTGATGAGCCCATTCCCTATGATCTGGTGGCGAAAATCGCGAAATTCCGGGTGAAGCAAACCCAGGTGAAGAAGAAAACCAAACGCTGAACCAACAAAAAAGCCTCCCGCGAAGGGAGGCTTTTCGTTGCCGTGGTGACTGGCGCGGCAAGGGGAATTGCCGCGCCTTCAGGCAAGGTTATTGCGTTACCGGAGCCGTGGCTGGCGGGGTTGCAGGAGCGGGAGCCGCTGGCTCCGTTTCCATGGCCGGAGGCGTTGCCGCATCTGGGGCAGGGGTAACGGGGGCAGGCGTTACAGCATCCGGCGCAGGAACAATGGTGTTGTTCTGTGTCACGGACGGAACTACGGGCGTGGTGCTCGGGGCGTTAAAGAAAAGCATGTAGGCCCCGACGACAACCACGATGGCGGCGACGATGATGGCGATGGTTGTACCGGAACTCTTGGTCGACTGGTTGACAGTCACGCCCGTGTGCGGGTCGGTGGTCTTGGATTTAGGGTCAGCGTAGGTTACCATTGCAGTACTCCTTGCGGGGGTTGTTGACTGGGGGCTAAACGGGCTGGCTTGGCATTTGTTCCACCCCTATGCCAAAAAAGTGGAACCCTTCGCCCCATGGGGCGTTCTTCTGTTAACCTATTCAACCCGGAGGATGTGTTGCCAGCCAAATCCCAAGCCCAGCAGAAAGCCGCGGGCGCTGCCCTTGCGGCCAAGCGCGGAGAGGTTCCCAAAGCCAAGCTCAAGGGCGCCTCGCGCGAGATGTTTGAGACCATGACGGAAAAGGAACTCGACGAATTGGCAGCCGTCAAACGCGCCAAGCTGCCGGAACACGTCAGCGATGACTAAAGCCATGGATGTGCTGGGGAATGAAGGCCTGATGTTCAAGGGCACCAGGGCCTTCAGCAGTTTCTCAGTCGATGATACGAAGAAGGCAAAGGCGTTTTATGCCGGAACGCTGGGCCTTGACGTGAACGAGGTTCCGAAAGGTCTTGAGCTGCATCTGGCAGGCGGCGGGATTCCAGTCTTTGTCTACCATTCAACCGACTATCATGCGCCGGAACATACGGTTCTCAATTTCATGGTGGACGACATCGATGATGCTGTCGACCAGCTCGTCATGCGCGGAGTGCGCATGGAGCATTACGACCTGCCTGACATGAAGACCGATGCAAAAGGCATTTTGCGCAATGAAAATGAAGGGATAGGCCCCAAAGCCATTGCCTGGTTCAAGGATCCCGCTGGGCACATCCTGTCGGTGCTGCAGGAAAAATGAAAACCGGCGCCTTTGCAGGCGCCGGTTTGGTATTAGCCACACCTTACAGGTAAGGGCTGTAGCACTTCTTTACCTGGCCGCTATAGGCCACCCAGGTGTTGTTGCGCGGGTTGTATGAGCGGTATTTGTTGAGACACCAGCGGACATGCCGGCTGCCCATGCGGCCACCGTCATCATAGTCATCATCATAATAGTCATTGTCGTAATAATCATTGTCATAATAGTTGTTGGCTGCGATGCCGCCGCCGACGATCAGCGGCAGGGTCCACCAGGGGGTTTCGTAATAACCGCCGCGGTAGTAGTGGCGGCAGTTGTCACTGTAATAGTTGCAGCGTTTGCCATAACGCTTGTTCCATTTCCGGTCACCATCCCAGTTGCCGTGATTCTTTTTGTGCTTGACCTGCAGGATGCCATCGCTGGGGGAATCTGCTTGGCCACTCACCCCAGGCGACAGGGGGAGCATGGCGGCGGAAGCGCCGGCGCCCGAGAAAGCCACTGCGCTAAGGCCCAGCATGGTTCCCAACGCAATGGTGCTGAATTTGTTCGACATGATTTAAACTCCAATCGACCACTTTTTGGACACGACAAGGCATCGCAATCCTGCATGGCGGCCTAATCCATAGGACGGCAAAGTGTTCCAAATCCGGCGGTCACATTTTGTTTGGTTTCGGTTATCCCCGGCTTGCGTTCCAGAGGAACAGCCATACCGCCGCCGAGGACAGCAGGCAAAGCCCGAGCGCAATATAGAAACCTCATGACGAGCCGGACCATGGCAGGCCCTCAAAGTTCATGCCAAAGAGGCCTGCCACCAGGGTTGGCGGCAGGAAGGCTGCGGTGAGAGCCGAGAGGATATAGAGCTGGCGGTTGGTTTCGGAGGCGAGCTTGGCGTCGATTTCATCGTGGAAGAAACGGGCGCGGGCCTCCATCACCTCAAAATCCTGATCGAGGTGGTTGAGCCGCGGGACGACGGGTATCAGTCCCTCGGGGAAATGGGGGATGGTGCGTTCGGCATTGACCAGGGCGCGGCGCAGGCTGCGCATGTGGCGGTGGAGCTGGGCCATGTCGCGCCTGGCAAGCATCAGGCGCTTGCGTTCGCCGCGGTGGCGCTCATCGAGCACGTGGTCCTCAATGATTTCGAGCTCGTCGAGGAGGCGGTGGTGCAGGCCGTCCAGCGTGTCGGGATAATTGGCGATGGCGTGGGCGAGGAGCTGGGCGGGGCCCATAAAAACCATGCCGCGCGCCAGGTCCTTGCGCAGCCTTTCGGCCGATTGAATGGCCTTGACGCGGCCGGTGAGCAGAAAGTTTTTGGCCATCAGGATATGGAGCCAGGCCTGCTCGCTGCAGTCACGGTCAAATTCCTGGCGGAAATCATTGAGGTGGCCGGTGAGATAGTCGCCGTGGCTTGAAAGATGTTGCCGCTGGGAGGTTTCGGCAAATTCCGCCGCCAGGCCTTGCGGCACCGCAAGGCTTTGGCTGAGCCAGCGGAGGCAGCGCTGGTCACCCAGATTGAGGTGCAGCCAAATCCAGCCCTCGCCTGCCAGCACCGCACCTTCAAGGTTTGGCTCTGTGAGGGGAGAGGGGACTCCATCCGCGCCAAAGTGCCAGGCGCAGATGAAGCCCGGTATGGTGGGCGTCGCGGGGCTTACTGCAGCGATGACTCCGGGCATGAGAGTCAGTGGGCGTAATGGGCAGGTATGACAGGTATGTGACGGTCAGGAGAGGTAGCGCTTACGCAGATGTCCGGTGAAATATTTGGCCTGCAGGGTTTCGCCGGTGGCGGCGCGCATGAGTTCTGGGGTTGAAAGGGTGGAAGCCTTTGACCAGATGTTTTTGCGGCGCCAGCCGTTGACGCCGGAAAAATTTCCCTTGCGGATGTCGTCGTTCACCTTTGGATTTTCGCGCTCGACGGCGGCCCATTGCTGGGCGGCCATCATGGCGCCAAGCGTGTAGCTGGGGAAATAGCCAAAGGCGCCGGAGGGCCAGTGGACATCCTGCATCGGGCCATCCTTCGGGTTGTCGATAGATGAAAGGTGAAGATATTCGCGCATCTTCGCGTCCCAGATTTCGGGCACGTCGCGGGCCTCCAGATTTCCGGCGATCAATTGCTGCTCGATTTCATAACGCAGGATGACATGCAGGGGATAGGTTGCCTCGTCGGCATCGACGCGGATCAGGCCGCGCCCGATGCGGTGGACGTGGGCGAGGACGTCATCAAGGCTCCAGCCGGCGATGGCGTCGTCGCCCAGATGCTCACGCACAACCGGCATCGCCCATTCCCAGAAGGCGGGATTGCGGGCCAGTTGCTTTTCAACAAACAGGCTTTGGCTTTCGTGGGCCGCCATGCCGCGGGCGTGGCCGACGGGCCAATGGCCCCACTCCTTCGGCAGGCCCTGCTCATAAAGGCCGTGGCCGGTTTCATG
>JBBQNU010000144.1:0-8289 GCA_038330285.1 Hyphomicrobiales bacterium
TCCTTCTTGGGCTGCGGATCGCGCCACGCCGCCGGCCACTTCTTGTGGCCCGACAGCGTGTTCTTGAGGAGTGAAAAGACGGAGTATTTCATGGGCCCATTGGTTCTCTAATTTCTCTCCCACCCAATTCGTCACCCCGGCGAAAGCCGGGGTCCCAAACAATTCTGTACGGGATTCCGGCATTCGCCGGAATGACAGTTTTGCGGGCTAACAATCCAGCGTCGTGTCCCGCTCCCATTGCGTGAGGTGACGGCAATACTGGTTCCATTCCGCATGCTTGAGCTTCAAATAGGCGGCTGAGATTTCAGCCCCAAGAGCCTCGCGCAAATACGTGTCCTTCTCGAAGTTGCGCAGCGCATCAAGCAGGTTGAGCGGCAACTTCTTTGCATTCTTCACCGTGTGGCCTTCCGCATACATGTCGATGTCCAGCCGCTTGCCCGGATCCATCTTCGCCTCGATCCCGTGCATGCCCGCCGCCATGATCGAAGCCAGCATGAGATAGGGATTGGCCGCATTGTCGGGCAGGCGGAATTCGGTGCGCCCCGCATCGGGAATGCGCACCATGTGGGTGCGGTTGTTGCCGCCGAAGGTCACCGTGTTGGGCGACCAGGTGGCACCGGAGATGGTGCGCGGCGCATTGATGCGCTTGTAGGAGTTCACTGTGGGGTTGGTGATCGCCACCAGCGAGTCCGCATGGTGAATGAGTCCGCCCAGGAAATTATAGGCCATGGGCGACAGGCCCATCTCGTCCTTGGCATCATCAAACAGGTTCTTCTTGCGGGCGTTGTCCCACACCGAGAGATGCACATGGCAGCCGCTGCCCGTGAGGTTGATGAAGGGCTTGGGCATGAATGTGGCGCGTAAGCCATGCTTCTCGGCAATGCTCTTCACCATGAACTTGAAGAAGGCAAGCTGGTCCGCCGTGGTCAGCGCATCGTTGAAATTCCAGTTGATCTCGAACTGGCCATTGGCGTCCTCGTGGTCATTCTGATACGGGCCCCAGCCCAATTGAATCATCGTTGAGGAAATCTCGGTGATCACGTCGATGCGCCGCATGATCGATGCCTGGTCGTAGCAGGGCTTTTCCTGCGTATCCCGCCCATCTGAAATCTGCGTGCCGTCAGCATTGATCAAAAAGAATTCCGGCTCGACACCGGCCATCAGTTTGAGATTGCTCTTGGCGGTTTTCTCCATGGCCTTCTTCAGCGCATAGCGCGGCGCCTGCTCCAGCGGCTTGCCGCTCATCCACGGATCGCCCGCAACCCAGGCCACGTCCGGCCGCCACGGCAGGGGAATGATCGCATTGGGATCGGGCATCACGAGGATGTCCGGGTGCGCCGGTGTCTGGTCAAGCCACGTGGCAAAGCCAGCGAAACCCGCACCCGCTTTCTGCATCCGCGTTGCCGCTTCGGCAGGCACCAGCTTGGCGCGCTGCGTGCCGAACAGGTCGGTGAAATTGAACAGGAAGAACTTTATCTTGTTCTTCTTGGCATATGCTTCGAGTTCCCCAGCCATCTATTTCCACTCCCGGTTATCATTTTTAAGTTTCATCGTGTCGCAATCACGAGCGCTGCCCCGCCCATGGCCGTGGCACTTGTCCGGTTGGCAAGGCGCACGGCGCGCGGGCTCTTGAGCCAGCGGCGCGCCTGCGCCGCAATCATTACCCAGGTCAGATCGACCGCCACAATCACCGCCACCATGGTGACCGTAAGCTCCACCCATCCCACCAGCGAGATGCGCGCAAGGTCAACGATGGAAGGCAGCAGGGCCAGATAGAAAACCATGATCTTGGGATTGCCCAGTGTAATCGCCATGCCCGTAAGAAACAGCCGCCATGAAGAATCGCCAGCTGGCAGCGCGCCATCCTTGACTTCAGAGGGCGCGGTCCACATCCGGTAGGCGAGATAAAGCAGATAGGCCACGCCCAGATATTTCAGGATCACGAAGGCCCAATAGAATGTCTGTGCCATGACGCTGAGACCGAATACCGCCGCTGTGAGCCACAGGGCCTCGCCAAGCCACATGGCGGCAAGCAACGGCATGACGCTGCGCCAGCCGCTGGTCAGAACCCGTGCTAACAGGGCCGCAACACTGGGGCCAGGCGAACTGGAATTGATGAAAAGTGCTCCGGCGAAAATGGCAAGGACGGTGATTTCCAAAATGGTCTCCCTATGAAATCCCCATCCTAATACCCGCCCCGGCCCGGAATCCAGTCTGTTCCTGCAAGGGGCACCTGCGCCATGGCCGCGGCTTCCACCGTGAGCGCGCAAAGGTCTTCCGGCTCAAGGTTGTGGACATGCGACTTGCCATTGGCCCGCGCGATGGTCTGCGCCTCCAGCGTCATCACCTTCAGGTAGTTGGAAAGCCGGCGCCCCGCCTTAACCGGATCAAGCCGCTTGGCCAGCTCCGGGTCCTGCGTGGTGATGCCGGCGGGATCGCGCCCCTCGTGCCAGTCGTCATAGGAGCCAGCCGTTGTACCGAGTTCGTTGTACTCTGTCTCATAGTGCGGGTCATTGTCACCAAGCGCCACAAGCGCCGCCGTGCCAATCGACACCGCGTCAACCCCAAGCGCCAGGGCCTTGGCCACATCAGCGCCATTCCGGATGCCGCCGGAAACGATGAGTTGCACCTTGCGGTGCATGCCCAGTTCCTGAAGCGCACGAACCGCCGGGCGGATGCAGGCAAGCGTCGGCTGGCCTACATGCTCGATAAACACTTCCTGCGTGGCCGCCGTGCCACCCTGCATGCCGTCCAGCACTACGACATCGGCCCCAGACTTCACCGCCAGCGCCACGTCATAGTAGGGCCGCGCCCCGCCAATCTTCACATAGATGGGCTTTTCCCAACTGGTGATTTCACGCAGTTCGTTGATCTTGATTTCAAGGTCATCAGGCCCCGTCCAGTCCGGATGGCGGCAAGCCGAACGCTGGTCGATGCCTTTTGGCAGGCAGCGCATGGCCGCCACACGGTCCGAAATTTTCTGGCCCAGCAGCATGCCGCCGCCGCCGGGTTTCGCGCCCTGGCCGATGACGATTTCAATGGCATCGGCTTTGCGCAGATCATCCGGGTTCATCCCGTAGCGCGACGGCAGATACTGATACACCAACGTCTTGGATTGCCCGCGTTCTTCCGGCGTCATGCCGCCATCGCCCGTTGTGGTGGAAGTTCCGGCAATGGTTGCCCCGCGCCCCAGCGCTTCCTTGGCCTGCGCCGAGAGCGAGCCAAAGCTCATGCCCGCGATGGTGATTGGAATTTTCAGTTCAATGGGCTTCTTGGCAAAGCGTGTGCCGAGCACGACATTCGTCCCGCATTTTTCCCGGTAGCCCTCCAGCGGATAACGCGAGATGGACGCCCCTAAGAACAGCAGGTCATCAAAATGCGGCAGCTTGCGCTTGGCGCCGCCGCCGCGGATATCATAGATGCCGGTGCTTGCCGCACGGCGGATTTCGGAAAGCGTATAATCGTCAAAAGTTGCTGATTTGCGCGGCAGCGTGCGGGGGGTTTTGTCCATGTTGTCCTCAGTATGCGTCCGCGTGATCGACGCTGAAATTGTAAAGCTTGCGCGCCGAGCCGTAGCGCTTGAAATCCGTCGGCTTTTCCTTGCGCTTGGCGGCCTTCAGCAGGCGTTCCAGATCAGCCAGATGCTCCGCCCGCATTTCCTTTTCGATGCAATCGGCGCCAAGGCTTGCCACCTTGCCCTTCACATAAAGCCGCGCTTCATAAATGGAATCACCAAGCGCATCGCCCGCATCTCCGCAGACAACAAGATTGCCGCGCTGCGCCATGAAGGCCGACATGTGGCCGACGGAACCGCCTACCACGATATCAATGCCCTTCATCGAGATGCCGCAGCGTGACGAGGCATCGCCATCAATCACCAGCAGCCCGCCATTGCCCGTGGCGCCGGCTGATTCAGATGAATTGCCCTTCACCCAGACGACGCCCGACATCATGTTTTCCGCCGTGCCAACGCCCGCATGGCCATGGATCGTCAGTTCCGCATCCTTGTTCATGCCGCCGCAATAGAAGCCCACATGGCCGCGGATATCGATCTGCAGCGGCGCATCAAGGCCCACTGCAATGGAGTGCTGTCCCTTGGGATTCTGGATAACCCAATGCTTCTCATTGGTGTTCTTGGGCAGGCTGTGAAGCTGCGAGTTGATCCCCCGCACCCCAACCTTGTGAAGATCAAGCTCGTTCATGCGTGTCCGCCCCAAGTGTAAACGATTGTCGGTTCCGGCTCCCAAATCTTCGCGTTATCGGCGCCAGGCAGATGCGCAATGGCGCGGTATTCAGTCGCCATCGCCACCCAGTCATCAGTCTCCGCCATCACCGCATGCTTGCAGGCAATGGGATCGCGCACCACGGCAAAGCCGTCCGCCGTGCCAACGAGGAATGTGTAAAAGCCGTCGAGATCGCGAAGCCCGTCTTCCAGTGCCTGCTTCAGCGTGGACCCGCCGCGAAGTTTCCATGTCATGTAAGCAGCGGCCACTTCGGTGTCATTCTCCGTCTGGAAATCCATGCCTTCCCGGCGCAGGTTTTCGCGGAGCCGATTATGGTTGGAGAGCGATCCATTATGCACCAGGCAAAGATCGGCGCCGGTGGCAAAGGGATGCGAACCAGCTGTGGTCACCGCACTCTCGGTGGCCATGCGGGTGTGCCCGATAATGTGCGTGCCTTGCGCCTCATCCAGGTCAAACCGGTCATAGACTTCCGCCGGCAGGCCCGTTTCCTTGAAAATCTCAATAGTGTGGCCCGTGCCCACCACCCGCACGCCGGGATGATGGGCTTTCAGCCAGGCGATCACCGCCGCTTCCTTGCCCGTCGTCACCAGAATGCAGTGGCTATCGATCTTGGTGATCGTGCACTCGCACCTCAGGGCCTTTTCCAGCCCCACATCGATCTTCTTCCAATCATAGCTGGCATCGTCATGGGCCAACGAAAATTTCGTCTGGGCTTTCTTCACCGGATTTCGGTACACTGCGACACCGGTCGAATCCGGCCCGCGATTGGTCATCTCGATGAGCATCGGCTTGAACATTTTGCCCAGTTTGGGCTCCAACTTGGGGTTCTTGAGATAAAGACCGACAATGCCGCACATGGCAAAAACCTCTCCTGAAACAGCGTTAAAGGACTGTATCAGGGCAAATCCGCAATATCAACTACTAGGAATTATTTTTTCACAAGAGGAATGCAGGAATTCAGGAATTCAGCTTTCCCGCCAGGCCAGCGGATGATCCACCAATGCCCGGTCAACTGTCACAAGCCTGATATCTTCAATCGCGCATACGCCAAGCAGCAGGCGGTCAAAAGGATCCCGATGCTTCAATTCGGGCGCAATTTCGGCAAGGACATGGTTTTCATCAATTTGCAAAAGCTCGAACCCATGGGAACGTATGAGGCCAGGCAGCAGCTTGAGCTCCATCTGCAACCCCAGCTTATTTTGACGCCACTTGATGGCAATTTCCCAAAGCGACACAACACTTACAGCAACCCTGGGCCTGACTTTCAAAAGCAGGTTGGAAATTGCTGGAGGCAGGTTTTGAAGCGCGTTTTGAGCGACCGCATAGAAAATCTGCGTATCAAGCAGAATTGCCATTAGTCTGATGTCGGTGTTATGAGAAAATCTTCCGGCAGCGGGTCATCGAAATCGGGCGAGATAAACGTGAAGACATTGGTAATGCCATGCGCCTTCTTGTATTCCGCCAGCGCGGCAAAATTGATCCCGCCCTTCTTTTCCCTATGGGGCGTGAGATCAGCCACCGGCTTGCCATGGCGCGTCAAGACGATGGTTTCCCCGGCCTCGGCGAGATGCAGGAGTTCGGAGAGGCGGTTCTTGGCTTCCTTGACAGAAATGTTCACGGACCAAATGTAGCTACCGGTAGCTACTTTGTCAATCAGTCATCCCGCCGGTAGCTGATCACGCTCAAATAGCGAGCCGGCAGCTTTTTCAGCTCCTCCGGCCCATGGGGCACATCGGCATCGAAAAACAGGGTGTCGCCGGGGTGCATGTCATAGGTCTTGTCACCATGGCGGTACACCACATTGCCCTCGAGCATGTAGAGCATCTCAAGCCCACCATGCTGGAAGGTGGGGAACACGTCGGACTGGGCCGTAAGCGTGATCATGTAGGGCTCAACCATCACCGCCCCATGCGGACTGTGGCCCAGCAACTGGTACTGGTGCCCCGCCCGTGTGCCCCGCCGCTCAATGGTCAGGCCCTGTCCAGCCTTCACGAAGGAGGCATCGCGGATTTCCTCGAAACCCCGGAACAGCGCGGTGACCGGCACCTGCAAGGCTTTGCCCAGGGCCTGCAGCGAGCCGAGCGAGGGCGAAGTGGCGCCATTCTCGATCTTCGACAGCATGCCGGCCGACATGTCCGCCGCCTTGGCCAGTTCCGAAATCGTGATGCCGAGCTTTTCACGAAACCCGCGCACTTCACGCCCGATGGCTTCCTCCAGGAGCTTGCCCCGCGCCGCAGCGCCGAGATGCGGCTCCTGGTAAGGAAGTTTGGGCGCGCCCTTCTTGGTCGTCGGTTTTTTTGGTGATGGATTTTTCATCAGCTCCCCTCGTTAAGCACTAACCCGAAGCCCATATCCGGGCAAGTCCCGCCTTGCCTTTGCGCAGAGACACCGCCATAAACCCGCCCGAACAAGGATAGCGTAATGCCGCAGGCCCCTGCCCTCAAGAAATTGACCCATCTCGAACGCCTCGAGGCGGAATCCATCCACATCATCCGCGAAGTCGCCGCCGAATGTGAAAAACCCGTGATGCTCTATTCCGTGGGCAAGGACTCAGCCGTCATGCTGCACCTCGCCATGAAGGCCTTTTATCCCGCCAAGCCGCCCTTCCCCCTGATGCATGTGGATACCCGCTGGAAATTCCGCGACATGATTTCGCTCCGCGATGAAACCGCCAAGCGCCTGGGCCTTGATCTCATCGTCTACATCAATCCTGATGGCATCGAGAAGGATGTGAACCCCTTCGATCACGGTTCGGCGCTGCACACCCAGATCATGAAGACAGATGGCCTGAAACAGGCGCTCGACAAGTACGGCTTTGATGCAGCTTTCGGCGGAGCCCGCCGCGACGAGGAAAAATCCCGCGCCAAGGAGCGCATTTTTTCTTTCCGCGATGCCAGGCATCGCTGGGACCCCAAGAACCAGCGCCCCGAACTTTGGAACCTCTACAACGCCCGCAAGAACAAGGGTGAATCGATCCGCGTGTTCCCGCTCTCGAACTGGACCGAACTTGACATCTGGCAGTATATCCACCTCGAGAACATTCCCATTGTACCGCTCTATTTCGCTGCCCCACGCCCCATCGTCTGGCGCGATGGCCAGATGATCATGGTGGATGATGAACGCATGCGCCTGAACCCCGGCGAAGAACCGGAACTGCGCAACATCCGCTTCCGCACCCTGGGCTGTTATCCCTTGACCGGTGCAATTGATTCAAACGCCACCTCGCTTCTTGATATCATCGAGGAAATGCTGGTCGCCACTTCCTCCGAGCGCCAGGGCCGCGTCATCGACAAGGACCAGGCCGCCTCCAGGGAGAAGAAGAAGCAGGAGGGATATTTCTGATGTCCCGATTTATCGAATTTGAAGGTGGCGATGTTGAGTCCTACCTGAAGACCCAGGAGAACAAGGATCTTCTGCGCTTCATCACCTGCGGCTCGGTTGACGACGGCAAGTCAACCCTCATCGGCCGCCTCCTCTACGAAGCCAAGATGCTGTTTGAAGACCAACTCCTCGCTTTGGAAGCTGACTCCAAGAAAATGGGAACCCAGGGCGGCAACCTCGATTTCGCCCTTCTCGTGGATGGCCTCGCCGCCGAACGCGAGCAGGGCATCACCATCGACGTGGCTTACCGCGCCTTCACCACCAACAAGCGCAAATTCATCGTGGCCGATACGCCGGGCCATGAACAATACACCCGCAACATGGCGACTGGCGCGTCAACCGCCGATCTCGCCGTCATCCTCATCGATGCACGCAAGGGCGTGCTCACTCAGACCCGCCGCCACACCTTCATCGCCACCCTGCTCGGCATCCGTCATCTCGTTGTCGCCATCAACAAGATGGACCTGATCAACTACGATCAGAAGGTCTTCGCCGATATCGAAGCCGATTACCGCGCCTTCGCCAAAAGCATCGGTGCCGACAACATCACCTGCATTCCGCTGTCGGCCCTGGCCGGGGACAACGTGGTGGAGCCGTCTGCCGCCATGCCCTGGTATCACGGCCCCACCCTCATGGCCCACCTCGAAACCGTGCCGGTTGATGA
>JBBQNU010000145.1:0-8207 GCA_038330285.1 Hyphomicrobiales bacterium
GCCAGCCAGTCCTTGGAGAGCTCCAGGCTTGGTGATGCTGGACGGCGCCAAACGCCGCAGGATTACTCATCAGTCGCTTGGATGCTGCTTTCATTACCGGTGGTCTAACGCCAATGTTTTCAGCAGCACGGTCTTTTGACGGCGTGCCTGACGATATGATGCCCGATGAAAACTTTTTGATGTTCAAAATCAGTGTCTTATCGTGCTAGGAAATAATCGAGTGGAGGTGACACCATAGAGTACAAGGCCCGCTGCCATTGCGGACGAGTCCGCTTCTCGTTCCGCAGCCCTGAGATCAAGACGGGTTGCCGCTGCAACTGCTCGCTCTGTCTCCGTAGGGGCGCGGTATTGTCTTCGGGTTATATCCCGGTAGCTGACTTCACGCCACACCATGACCTGAACGACTTGGGCGTTTATCTCTGGAACGAGAAGGTGCTGCGCAATTACTTCTGCAAGGCTTGCGGGATTTTCACGTATATTGGCGACGGCTAAAACGGCAAAGACGGTTACCGTGTGAACCTCGGTTGCGTCGAAGGGATAGATCCATTGGCCCTTGAGATCAGCATCATCGACGGCAAGTCAGTGCCGCTGGTCCATGGCTTGGCTTAAGCGATTGTGCGGCCCCGCGTATTGACGAGGATGACGCCGCCCAGAACAAGGATGCCACCGGCAATTGTGAAGAGTGACACCGCCTCGCCGTAAATTAGCAAAGCTAGGAGCATTGCGAGAGGGGCCACGAGATAAAGAAAGTTTCCGGCGCGGGCGGCGCCGAAATGGCCCAGCGCATAGGACCAGCAGATTTGCCCGACGGCAGTTGGAAAGACACCCAGAAACACCACCCATGACACGGTTTCTGCGGACGCGTTCTGCATCTCCGAAATTGCGGTGGGGAGCCATGGAGCTAAGGTTACCGCCGCCGAGATGAGCATGATGGAGGCCACATGCAGCGCGCCGTATTTTTGGACAAGCTTGCGCTGCAGGACAAAGCCAATGGCCGAACAAATTGCGGCGGCGAGAACAAATACGGCGCCTCCCCCCAAGGCGATGCCGCCAGGCTGGGCGCTTGCGATCAGGCCTATCCCGGCAAAGCAGATCAAGGTTCCGACCCATGCCCACATATTGAACACTTCCTTCAGCATTACCACGGCAAGGAAGGCCATCCAGATGCTTTCGGTCTTGATGAGAAAGCTGGCCGCCCCGGCGGACACCGTGACCTGTCCCATATTCAGAAGCACGCTGTAGCCGGCCGCCCCCACGACGCCACAGGCAACGCAGGTCAGCAGATCGGCTGCTGGCATCAGGGCGGGCCGCTTCCACAGCAGCCAAACCACGGCGAAACATGTGGCCATGGCATAGCGGACCGAGGCCAGCGGCAAGGGGTGCATCTCAAGCAGTGCGAGCTTGATGGCTGGAAACGCTATGGCCCAGACTGTGACGGTGGTGGTGACAGCAAGCGAAGGCAGCAAGGACGGTTGGGTTAACTTGGACATGGCGGTGCTTCTATGGCTTCGCCATGGGTATCGCAAGTTTCCCGAAAATCAAGAGGTTCTGTTGATAATCAGTACGGTTGCCGCGAGCCAAAGCCAGCCGAGCATTGCGGCCCAGTAAAACGCGATGCCGGGCGCCATGGTCATGGATATCCCAAGGCCGATCAGCGCCGGGAGAGCTATCCCGGCAACCAAGGAGATCACGGCCCAGATCGTTTTCTGCGTATGCAGAAAGTAAAGTGCGAACACGAAGCAAGACGCAATCAGCGAACTGAACGCGACCATGAAGGCCACGCTGTGCAAAATGGCGCCTGGCGTCAGAACCGACGCCTGGCGTCAGAACCGGCGCCTGGTCCTGGGGTGTGTCAGGCGGGAAGCCTAACCCTGCGGGCGCGTCGAAAACGCCCGCGAGTATCAACCCGAACCCGTAGGCGCCGATGAGGAGAGGGGCAGCGAATCGGGCCCACCCACGTGCCAGCTCCATATAGATACCGAGCGCGCACAAGAGTGTGAGAATGCCGCAGACGATGAAGACGGCTTTCATGATCCAGCCGCCGTCACCGAGGCTCAGCACGCTGATCGCATGGCGCTGAATGTCAAATCCCGGGCGCCTGAAGACTTCAATTGTTGGAACGATGAAGAACAAGAGTCTGCCGGCAAAAAGCAGTGCACGATCGATAGTCAGACCTGTAGTCATTTCAATCCCCTTTGAGTAATGGCCAGGCTGGTCAGTGAACTGACGCCTTGATGTGCGCCACGAGCTGGTCGAGAGCTGTGCCCCAACCATGGTGGAAGCCCATTTCCTCGTGCTGCTTCTTTCCGGCTTCATCGCGGTGGATGGCGGTGGCGGTGTAGCGGGTGCCATTTCCTTGTTTTTCCAGCGCGATAATGGCGGTCATGAATGGTTTCTCTGAGGGGCGGTAGCCGGGGAGGAGTGCATCGGTCCAGACGAGACGCTCGTTGGGCACGACTTCGAGAAAGCAGCCGGTATTGGGATATTCCTCTGCTTCCGGCGAGCGCATGATGGTGTGGAACCTGCCGCCGGGACGGAGATCGATTTCGCAATGGATGGTGGTCCATGGGGCGGGAGTGAACCATTTGACGATGTGCTCGGACTTGGTCCAGGCGGCCCAGACCAGTTCGCGCGGCACATCGACGACGCGTTCGAGAACGAGATCAAGCTTTGGATCGGGCTTCCAAAGGGCCATTTTATTTCTCCTTGAGGCTGATGAGATAGGTGTCGAGCTGATCGAGGCGCTTTTCCCAGAGGGCGCGCTGGCGGACCATCCAGTCCTCGGCGAGCTTCAGGCGCCTAGGGATTATTTCATAGGTGCGCACCCGGCCCGTCTTGCGCGATTGCACCAGGCCGCAGTCCTCCAGAATGCCCATGTGCTGGACGAAAGAGGGCAGGGCCATGTCGAAGGGGGCGGCAAGTTCGCTCGCCGACGCCGGACTGCGGCTGAGGCGCTCCAGAACGTGGCGGCGCGTGGGGTCCGACAGGGCGCGGAACACATGGTCTATGGGTTTTGCTGCTTCAGACTGGGAAATCATGAAGCGCTTCTAAATCGAACTTAAACTTAGGTCAATACCTAAGTAATTGTTCGTGCCCAAGCGGCGCGCTGTTTGTTGGAGTTACAGCAGGTAAAATCTGAGGGAGCCGTTGGAGGAGATATCCACGCCCACAACCTTGCCAATGGAAATGTCGCGGATCGCCAAAGCGCGGCGGGTGACGGGGTTTGCGGCAAGGGCATTGCGCAGGCGCTTGATGCCGCTGAAGTTTTTGTCGGCGCTCACCCTGAACTCGGCAATGTCCGGCACATCAGAGCCGAACCTTGGCGCCCAGCGGATGTTCAAGTTGACGACGCCAACGCTTGGGACGGCCTTAAGCCTTGCCACGGCACCGGCCCGTGAGCCCGCAGAAATAATTGCGGCCTCGGCCTTGTAGGTGGTGCCGTCAAAGGCCAGGGCGGGAAGGCTCAATGGCGACAGTGACATAATTGCCAGACTGAACAGGGCGGAGCGGAGGGCAGTTTGGATGCGGGACATAAGGTTTCTCCTTGGGGCAATATCCTGATGCAAATGGGTATTCGCAAAATCGGTTTCAAGCTGCTCAGGCCCTGAGCCGGGCCAGGGTCATGGCGGGTTCGATGTCGCGGAGCGCCGTCATCATTTCGAGAAGGAAGATTTTCAGTTTCCGGGAGAGCGGGGCGGGCATGTTCGACTCGTCGCCCAGAATGAAATTGCGCAGGGAAAAATAGCGGACCTCGATGAGGCTCATGACCTCGCGGTCAAGCTCGGGAACATCAATCGACAGGGTATCGCTGCGCGGAACGAGGGCGCTGCCGATTTGCATGTTACGGACGGGAATGAAAAGCGCCGGCGCCACCTGGCGCTGGATTTCCTCGGAGAATTTGAGGGATGAATAATCCTTGTCCACGATAAAGAACACGACGATCTGGAAGCCGGCCTGGGTGGCTTCGATATGGAAGTCCAGTTGCTGGTAGGTGGAATAAAAATTTTCCGTCTGGGGGGCGGGAAGATCGATCACGTAATCGCGGCCCGGAGAGCCCATGATCGTGTCAAACAGTTTCATCTGGCCCTGGACCTGGGAAAAATCCACAAGGGCGGTGCGACCCGGAAAGTGGGCGCGCAACGGCCCCTCGGGATGGCCGGCATCGATGACGAAGGGGTCACGCTTTTCGAGCAGCAAATAGTCGACCAGCACGCGCGCCAGGAGGGTTTTTCCATTGCGGTGCCGGTCGGAGCAGACGATGTAGATCGTTGGCTTGTCGGCCAAAGCTTAGCCGTTTCTGTTTAGTTTTGGGCGACGAGGTGCGGTTGCGGCAGGCGGCCCCCGGTGAGAAGATCATGGATCAGCTTCACATGGGCAAACTGCTCGTCGATTTCGGAGCTCCACTTGCGGACATAGCCGCGCAGCACGAAGGAGTAATTCCCAGGCGAGCCATCGGGCGAACGGTTTTCGATGAAGTCCTTGAAGGTGACGCCGGCAAGATCAACCTGCTCATAGGCCATTTCGTTGAGTTTCGGGATGGCGATTTCCTGGGCCTTGGGAATCTGCGCGAAATACTTGCGCTGGGTGGCCTGATCCCATTCAAAGAAATTCGTTTCATTGATGAAATTGCGCGCGACCACATAATGCACGCCTTGCAGGTAGTGGGCGATTTCGGCGATTTCATCGAGCGAGGCAATGGACGGCCCTATGACATGGAACAGGCCAAGATTGAAGGCGCCGGCGCGGGCGGCCTCGAGAACGCCGATGCGTTCGAAGATGTCCAAGGCATAGGACATGTTGCCGGCCTTGAGATCGACGATGGTGACGGGCACATTGGCCGTGTCCATGGTGTCCAGCACCTTCATTTGGTGGGCGACGTTTCCGAGATCGATGATTTCAGCGAGATCGGGATAAAAGCGCTTCAGGGTGCCGCGCGGGTTTTCGGTGTCGAAAGCCCGGGTGAGAATGTTTTTACGGGCAAAGAAGTCCAGAAGAGCGCGCGATACCGTGGTCTTGCCCACGCCGCCCTTGTCTGCGCCCACGAGAATGAGAGTTGGTTTCATGGTAGTCCCTCCGCATTAGCCTCTTTATTGAGGAATTGTTATCATGGTTTCCGAACCGAACGCAAACACTCAAGGCCTGAAGAAAACACGAGGCTTTTTCAGTTGCATGACAGCCAGCATTGCAGTTGGCACCTGTTTTCAGCAATGATCACGCTTAAAATGTGGCAGACGGGGCCCGGCTGAGGAGATCAGTTGGCGCGGTGCCCGAAATCTGGCAAACACGGCGCCTGGGAGAAGCTTGAATGGGTTACCTGATCTTTGGCATTATTACTTTCGCGGCTACGCATCTTTTTTCGATGCTTTTGCCGGACCAGCGCAAAGCGCTCAAGGCCCGGATGGGCGAGGGGCCTTACAAAGGGGTTTACTCGCTAGTTTCGCTGGCCGGACTTGCCTTGATGATCTGGGGCTTCTGGGGGCTCACCTCCGATCCAGCCACAAGCAGTGTTGTCTATGAGCCTGCCCCGTGGGCGCGCCATGTGACGATGCTGCTGGTATTGCTCGGTTTTATTTCACTGAGCGGGTTTCACGGCAAGGGTTACCTGAAGCAGTGGCTGCGCAATCCCTTTTCCATCGGCATTGTGCTCTGGTCGGTTGGCCATCTGCTGGCCAATGGCATGCTGCATGATGTGCTGCTTTTTGGAACGTTTCTGGTTGTAGCGGTGCTGGACATCGTTCTCTCCATGGCGCGCGGCAAGCGGCCGGGCCACAATCCGCAGATCCGCTCCGACATGGCCGCCGTGGTTGCAGGGGTGGTTCTTTACGCCGTGTTCCTGTTCGGGGTTCACCCTTACATATTCAATGTGCCGATCATCTGATGATTATCCTGGCAATCGGTGTTCTGCTGTTTGTGCTGCTGCATGGGGTGGCCGCCGTTCCGCGCTGCAAAAGCCATATCAAATCGCGGACGGGCGAGCGCTGGTATGGACCGGCCTTTGGCCTGGCGTCGGTTGTTGCACTCGCGGTGATCGTGCTGGGCTGGCGGAGTTCAAACTTTGTGGCGGTTTATGATCCTCCGGCCTGGGGGTGGTACGTGAATTATGGGCTCACCTTCATCGGTTTCCTCTGCCTGGGAATTTTCCTGTTCCGCGGAAGCTACCGCCAGCGCCTGCGGTTTCCCATGGGGATTGCAACGGTGTTTTGGGCTGTGGGCCATTTGTTTGCCAACGGCGATTTGGCCAGCCTTATCCTCTTTGGTGGCTTGTTGGTGGGGAACGCGGTGCATATGGCGGTGGCCATGGCCAATGGCATTCGCCCTACACCCGAGGTGAGGGTTGGCCATGACGGGTTGTCGTTGATTTTTGGCGCGGCGCTTTACGGGATCATGACGCAGCTTCATCCCGCCATCATCGGCGTTCCGATTTTTGCAATATCGAAAGCAGGTTAAGCCATGTCGGTTCAAAAAATGTCCAAGCGTTTGACGGCCCCGGAAATTACAGCCCGCAAGGGCGGCGCTCCCATCGTGGCGCTCACTTCCTATCATGCCCATACGGCGGCCATTGCCGACAAGCATGTGGATTTCATCCTGGTGGGGGATTCACTCGGCATGGTGATGCATGGCTTTGAATCAACCCTGCCGGTGCCGCTTGACCTGATGATCCTGCATGGCCGGGCGGTGATGCGCGGGGCCAAGCAGGCGCTGGTGGTGGTTGACATGCCGTTTGGCTCCTACGAGGAAAGCCACGCCCAGGCCTTTCGCAATGCGGCGCGTGTGATGAAGGAAACGGAATGCGGCGCCATTAAACTGGAAGGCGGCAAGCGCATGGCCGACACCATCCATTTCCTGACCGAACGTGGCATCCCGGTGATGGCGCATATCGGGCTCACGCCGCAATTCATCAATGTGTTCGGCGGCTTCAAAACCCAGGGACGTACACGGGACAAATGGGCGGCAATAGAAGAAGATGCAAAAGCGGTGGCCGAGGCCGGGGCTTTCGCGGTCGTGCTGGAAGCCATTGTGGAACCGCTGGCCAAAAAGATTACAAAGGCGCTGGCCATTCCGACGATTGGCATCGGGGCCTCGGCGGCCTGCGACGGGCAGATCCTTGTGATGGAAGATATGCTGGGCCTGTCGCCGCGGGTGCCGAAATTCGTCAAGGAGTTCGGCGAAGTCGGAAAGGCCATCGAGAAGGCGATCAGTTCCTATGCGGATGAAGTGCGGGCGCGCACGTTCCCCCTGCCTGAGAACACTTACGACGTGAAGGACTAATCCTCCACCCAGCCGCGGAGCAAATTGGCTTTCACTTTTAGGAGGCGGTCAAGAATGGCGCGGTCGGTATTGGCGAGCCTAAGGCTTGCGATGGCGTTTTCCAGATCGAAAAGAGTCTCGCGGTCTTCATGGCTGCGGATATAGCTGCGGACCCAGCCGACGATGGCCAGCCTTTCACCTGAGGTGACTTCGGACACGTGATGCAGCGTGGTGGTGGGATAGAGAACCAGGCTTCCGGCGGGCAGCTTGATTTCATTGTCGCCATCGTTGCCTTCAATCACCAGCGCGCCACCCTCATAGGTGTCCGGCTCGTTGAGAAATAGGGTGAAGGACAGATCGGTTCTGATGCCCCCCATCAGGGCATTGTCCACGTGTGTGCCATAGGCCATGCCGGGTTTGTAACGCGACAGCATGACTTTCACGAGCTGCTTCGGGTTGGCGGCGGCGCGGAACAGCGGGTGGTTGAGAATGGCGCTGGAGGCTTTCTGGATGATGCCGTCGAGGGCGGCACCCGAGGCCTGCTCGTTTTTCTTCACGGCCTTGGCCTGCCGGCCGGCGGTGGCGCTGCCATCGGTGAAAACGACGCCGCCCGACTTGATCTCATTGTGAATGGCGGCAATGGCGGCTGCGTCCAGCACGTCGGCGATATTCAAAAGCATTTTTGCGGCTCATTTAAAGCTGAGTAATTTAATCGGCTATTATCACGAGTTGGCGGGCTGTACAATGACCCGGGCTGAGCTACGAATCGCCACATATGGGCCTTAAATTTCAGCCGATTCGATGGGGCGTGGAATGGAACTTTCGCGGCGGGGATTTGTTGGGGCGCTCGGTCTTGCGGCCATGTATCCGCGGCTGGCGGTTGGCGAAACCAGCGCCGATGGTTTTCAAGTCCTGCGGGCCCAGAAATATGTGGCTGAGCTTCTTGAGAACACCGAAAT
>JBBQNU010000146.1:0-8009 GCA_038330285.1 Hyphomicrobiales bacterium
GAACTTGTCCAGCCGCAGGGGCCGCTCATCCCACTGCGCATAGCGCCGCCACCGGTTTGGAGTTTCTGTCAAACGCCTGATCCTGTCCCTGCAAAGGCGCAGAGTGCGGGACGAGTCCGTGGCAAGTCAAGACACGAACCACTTTCCACATTTGCCTTGGTCCAGAACATGGCCTGATTCGAAGTTTGCGGTTAAGGTGCTTGCCAAGGGCTTCAGGGGAAACACATGGCAGCGTTACGAAATGTCTATCAGGCAGCGAATAAACTGGGCGAAGCGGCCATCTGGCATGCGGCATCGAAGCGGCTTTTGTGGATTGACCTCTACGATGCCAAACTCTTCATTCATGATCCCGTCAAAGGCGACACGCAGGTGCGCGACATCGCCTTAAAGGCCCCGCTGGGGGCCATCGTTGCCACTACCAATCCCAAGCTCCTGATGGTCAACCATGCCGGGGGCCTATCAACGCTCAACATCAAGACCGGGGCCACCAAGATTTTCGCCCGGCCAGAGCTGGACCGTGACGCCGTGATCTACAACGACTGCAAGGTGGATCATTTCGGGCGGCTCTGGGTGGGCAGTTCGCACGCCAAGGAGAGCGACCCGCGGGGTGCCCTCTGGTGCGTGCTGCCAAACGGCAAATGCTTTCTCGGCGACGTGGGGTTTGTCGTTTCCAACGGGCCCGCTTTTTCGCTTGATGGCAAGACCATGTATTTCAACGACACTGCGGCCAAGAAAACCTTTGCCTATGACATTTCTGCCGATGACCCCCTGCCGCGCAACCGCCGGGTGCTGATTTCCTACACCCACGAGGAAGGCATGCCCGACGGGCTGACGGTGGATGCGGAGGGCAATATTTGGGTGGCCCATTGGGGCGGCGCGAGGATAACCCAGTTTTCAAATGCCGGTTTCCGGCTGCGCCACATTCAGGTGCCTGCCCCCCATGTGACAACGGTGGGTTTTGGCGGCGAGAATCTTGCCACCCTTTATGTGACAACGGCGCGCGACGGGATGAGCCCCGATGCCCTGCAGCTCTGGCCGCAGTCAGGCGACCTTTTCGCGTTAAAACCGGGGGTTCCCGGCGTTGCCGAGCCGCTTTTCCCGCTGAAGTAAGGTTAACGGCAGCCGGCAACCGGCCCAATAATCAACATTTTCGGCAAATTTTACCAATTGGCTTCGAATTTGCATTGCATGGAGGCAAGAGCAAATCTGGTGCAGAGTTGGGACAATGACGGCGGTGGCGGCAAAGACAGCGTCAAGATATGTTGACGGCGAAGTGGTTCAACGCCTGTTAAAGGCCCTGGATTTTACTGTCTTCTTTGCCACCGCGATGTTCTATACCACCAGCTTTGCAGGCCGGTTCGACACGCCGAACGGGGTTTCGATCATTGCCTTCTTCTCCCTTGCCCTGACCTTTCTTTGCCTGCTGCTGCTGCGCGATCTCGGCCTTTACAAGGCATCCGCCCTGGTAAACGGCGGCTGGACCTTTCTGAAATCGGCGGCGACGCTCATCATCGCCGGCTGTGCGGCCTACAAGGGGCTCGATTACTTCCTCATCCCCCTCGAGCCGCGCCTGCTCCTCGACTGGACGCTGGCCGTCACCGCCTATCTGGCGCTCACCCGCCTGGTGGCGCAAACTTGGGCCCGGCCCATTGCGGGCCAGGGAAGGTTTCGCAAGCGCATCGCCATTGTCGGGGGCGGGCGGGTTGCCGATGATGCCTTGCATGCCCTTGAGGCGTCGCGCGACCTGGAGATTGAAGTCATCGGACTGTTTGATGATCGTGATGAAGTTCGCAGTCCGCAGCCCGCCCACCAGCACAAGAAAATGGGAACCATCACCGACCTTGCGACCTATGCCCGCAACAACCGCGTTGATCTCATCATCGTTGCCATTCCCCTTTCGGCGGAAGCACGCCTTCTCCACATCCTCAAGCGGCTGTGGGAATTGCCCGTCGACATCCGAATCAGCGGCAAGGCCTCAAGCCTGAAATTCAGCTCGAAGGCCTACACCTATATTGGCCGGCTGCCCTTGCTCGCAATGTTTGACCGGCCGCTGATGGGCTGGGGACTGTTTCTCAAAAATGTTTTTGACCGCGTCATTGCAAGCGTGGCGCTTGTTGTGCTGGCGCCGGTGATGCTTGCCGTGGCCGCCGCAATCCGGCTGGAAAGCAAGGGCCCAGTGCTGTTCAAGCAGAAGCGCTACGGCTTCAACAATGAATTGATCGAGGTTTTCAAGTACCGCTCGATGTATGCAAACCGCTGCGATGCGCATGCAACAACGCTGGTGAGCAAGGGCGATCCCCGGGTGACGCGCGTTGGGCGGTTCATCCGTAAAACCTCTCTGGACGAATTGCCCCAGTTATTCAACGTGTTAACCGGCCAGCTTTCGCTTGTGGGGCCACGCCCGCACGCCACCCAGGCCAAGGCCGCCGACACGCTTTACGAACAGGTGGTCGATGGCTATTTCGCGCGCCACCGGGTGCGCCCCGGAATTACCGGCTGGGCGCAAGTCAACGGCTGGCGCGGCGAGACCGACACGCGCGAAAAAATCGAGCAGCGGGTGAAACATGATCTTGATTACATCGATAATTGGTCACTTATGTTTGATGTGAAAATCCTGGCACGCACACCCTTCGCGCTGCTCAAAAGTGAAAACGCCTACTGACATTCCCTGCCTGCTCGTGTGCATGGCGGCGGGAATTCCGGCTTTGAGTAGTCACCCAAATTCTGATATGTTCGAGCACTGGCAGCGAGCCAGTGATCGTCCACAAAGGGGGACCCATAATGGACATTACGTCGCTTATTATCCAACTTGTCGTCGGTGCCGTTGGCGGTAACGCTGCTGGCAAGGCAATGCCTGACAAGAGTCTCGGCACTTTGGGCAATACGATAGCAGGTGCGATTGGCGGATTTGGCGGCGGCCAGATTCTTGACATATTGCTTGGCGGTGCTCCGATGGCCGATGCCGCAGCAGGCGCTGCCGCAAGCGGCCTCGACATTGGCGCGGTCATTCAGGATGTTGCCGGCGGCGGCATCGGCGGTGCGGTGCTCACCATCGTTGTGGCCCTCATCAAGGGCGCGATGAACAAGTCATAAGATTCGCGCGAACATGTTTGGACGGGCGCTGGGCAACAGCGCCCGTTTTCTTTGGGCTATTGCTTCTTGAGTTCCATGGCGGCCTTGTTCAAGTGCATTTCACACTCGTCCATCTTGCTGGCCTTCTTTGCGTCCATCGCCATGGTCATTTCGCCCATGGCCATTTTCATCTGCGTCTTCTTCATTGGATCGGTGGTTTCCTTGACCATCATATCCATCTTCATCATGTTGGCATCGTCACACTTCATCATCTCGTCGGCGAAGGCTGGCGTGATGGCGAAGAGGCCTGTTAGGGCAGCGGCAATCGTATATTTAAGCATTTGAATATTCCTCGAGGGAGACTTCATTGTCTCGGACGGAGGATGCAAGAGCGCCTGATAACTAGCAAAACACGAACGCGATACTCACGCGCTTGTGAGGCGCGGTGAGCGATCTGCTCACGAACCGCTGAACCAGTTGTAGCCCTGGTCTTCCCAGAAGCCGCCGGGATAGTCATTGGTCACATACAGGGCCATGATGTGCTTGGGGTTCTTGAAGCCCAGTTTCGTCGGCACGCGCAGCTTCATCGGGAAGCCATATTTGACCGGCAGAACCTGGTCACGGAAGGTGAGCGCCAAAATGGTTTGCGGATGCAGCGCGGTGGCCATGTCGATGCTGGAGTGATAGTTGTCGGCGCATTTGAAGCCCACATATTTGGCGCTTGTGTCAGCCTCGATCAGGCGCAGGAATTCGCTGAAGCGCACCCCGCCCCACTTGCCGATGGCGCTCCAGCCTTCAACGCAGATGTGGCGGGTGATCTGTGATTCCTGTGGCAACGCGCGCAACTGTTCAAGGGTCCAGCTTTCCTTCTTGCCAACAAGGCCGGAGAGTTCAAGCTTGAAACCCGCTTCGGCAACGACCGGCGCCTTGGATTCAGAATAATAGCCGTTGAACGGAAAATCCTCGGTGATATCGGCTTCCGTATAAACCGGCGCAGGCTTGCTGGGATTGAAGATTGCCAGTTGGACCTCGTCGTTCCAGCGCGACATGGCCGACAGTATGCGATCGGTAATGGAAGGGTCAGTTGCATCGCAGCCCGTAAGCATGGCCAGGGCGCCAAGGCTCAAGGTTTTTTTCATGAACAGACGGCGCTCAATGTTCACCAGGGATTTCGACGGCTGCAACAGCTGCTTAGTGTTCATGGCTTGCCTCCTGCTCTAGTCTGGTTTTGCGCGCCCAACCCATGATCATCGGAATCAGCGTGCTTGGCACGAGCAAAACCAAGGTGAGATGCAGCACAATGAAAGCGCAGATCGCCGCCATGCTGAAGAAATGCACGAGGCGGGCACCCTCGTAGCCGCCCATGAGAACGGCAAGCTCCTGCAACTGCACGGGCTTCCACACGACGCTACCTGAAACAATCGCAAGAACTATGGCCAGCAGCACGCCGATATAGGCGGCCTTCTGCACGGCGTTATAGGTGGTGGTGCTGTGGGGCAGTTTTCCCTTGAGCGCCATTGTCATGTCACCAACGACGGATCTTGGCGAAACGGGCGTGAAGCGCTTTCTGAAATGGCCGGTGGCAAAGCCAACGACCACATAGACGAGCAGGTTGACCACCAGCAGCCACATGGCGGCGAAGTGCCATTGCAGCGCACCGCCCAGCCAGCCGCCAAGTGTGATGCCATTCGGGAACCTGAAATCAAAGAGCGGCGAGGCATTGTAAATGCGCCAGCCGCTCATGATCATGAGGGTCATTCCCAAGGCATTCACCCAGTGGAACACCCGTACAAAAAGACGGTGAACATATATTTTCTCGCGGGGGGCCTGTTTTGGAGCCATGGACATCGCCTCTCAATAGCACTTCAGGTGCAATGATGCCGCCGGATGCCCCACCAGGCAAAACAACTTCTATAACAATTTTGTGTCGAGGCGGCGCGAAACTGATTTGCACCGGCCCGCGTAGCTTTAGAGCTGGTCAGTTCCAAAGGTGTCGCACTGGCCCAGATCGGTTGCCTGGAAGCCGGTTTTGAACCAGCGGACGCGCTGTTCGGAGCTGCCGTGGGTGAATGAGTCGGGAACCACATAGCCCTGGCTTTTCTTCTGCAAACGATCATCGCCGATCGCGTTCGCCGCGTTCAGGGCCTCTTCAATATCCCCATCCTCAAATACATTCGATTCCTTCGCCCAAATGCCGGCAAAGCAATCGGCCTGAAGCTCCATGCGCACGGAAAGGACATTGCCCTCCTCCGCCGACACCTTCATGCGGGCCTGGGTTACCTTGTCGGCAATGCCGAAGAGATTCTGCAAGTGGTGGCCAACCTCATGGGCAATCACATAGCCCTGCGCCGCATCGCCGTCGGCGCCCAGCTTGTTCCTCATATCCTGGTAGAAGGAGAGATCAATATAGACCTTGCTGTCGCGCGGGCAGTAAAACGGACCCATGGCCGATTGCGCTTGGCCGCAGGCCGACTGCACGAAACCGGTGAAGAGAACAAGAGTGGGCTTCTGATAGGTCTGGCCCATCTGCTTGAATACGCCGTCCCAGACACGCTCGGTTGAGCCCAGGACACGGGAGACGAAATCCTTGCCCGCATCGCCGGTCACATCGGTGGAGGTTGTCGTGGCACCCCCTTGCACATCGCCGCCGGTCACATCGGTGTTGCCTTTGGGGATGGTCATTTCGGTGTTGGTGCCGCTGTTTGGCGTCGGGATGCCGCCGCCATTCACCATTTCGAGGAGGTCAATGCCGAAGAGCAGCTTGATCGCGAAGTAAGCAATGACAAGCATGATGATAGTGGAGATGCTGAAGCCGCCCCTGCCGCCGCCCATGGGAATGTTGATTCCCCTGCCCCTGCCGCCACGCGGAAAGCCGAAGCCGCCGCCCATGCCACCCTGCCCGCGGCGGTCTTCAACGTTTTCACTGGGCTTTTCATTGTCGAGACGCATGGGGCTTTCTCCGGTAAAATCTAACTGGTTCTGCTTCGGAACTTGGTGAGATCATATACCAAGTTCAGGCTGGGTGTAGCAATTCCAACCATCTGTGCCAATTCTATGACAACGCCCAAAAGTGAATCGAGTTCCGTGGGCCTTCCTGCTTCGACGTCCTGCAGCATGGAGGTGCGATGGTTTCCGACTCTTTCCGCCATGGCGATGCGCTCGTCGACATCCACGGAAAATTTTACACCGAGTGCTTCGCCCACCAGGCGGGCTTCCTGCATCATGTCACGAATGACCTTCCGTGTGCCATTGTCGGTGGCAAGTTGCAGGAGGGTTCCTTGCGTCAGGACGCTGACCGGATTGAAGCTCAGGTTGCCCCAGAGCTTCAGCCAGATTTCATCGCGCAGGTTGCCGCGCACCGGGCTTTTCAATCCGGCACTCAGCAATAATTTGCTGAGCAGCATGGCGCGTGGGGTTTTTTCTCCGGAAGGCTCGGCAATCGGCAGGCGGTCGCCATAGGCATGGGCGATAACGCCGGGGGCTTCCAATTCGGCGGCCTGCCAAACGACGCTGCCAAGGGCGCGTTCCGGCCCCAGCCGCTCCCAGATTTTTCCGCCGGGATCGACGCTTTCAATGCGCCGTCCCTCATAGGGGCCTCCGTGTTTATAGAAATACCACCAGGGCAATCCGTTCTGGGCGAAGAGAAGGGCGGTGTCCTTGTCAAGCAAGGGCTGAAGCTGGTCCAGCACCCCGGTAAGCGCATGAGCCTTTACAGCGACAATCACAAAATCCTGCGGCCCCAGGGTTTTCGGATCAGAGGACACGCGGGGATGAACCGTGAAAGTCTCACCGCCCTGTTTCAGGGTGAGGCCGTGGGCTTCCATGGCCGTGAGATGGGGTCCACGCACGACCAGCGAAACATCAGACTCGGCCTTGAGCGCCAGCCTTGCGCCAATATAGCCGCCGATGGCGCCAGCGCCGAAGACACAGATTTTCGTCATGCAAGGCCCAGCTTCTGCGCCAGGCCGATGCGCTGCAATTTGCCCGTGGCGCCTTTGGGAATCTCGCTCAGAAAATAAATCCGGTTGGGCACTTTGAAGGCCGCGAGCTTTTCGTTCACAAAATCGCGCAACTCCCGTTCGGTTGCCACGGCACCTTCCTTCAGGACAATGACGGCGGCCACATCTTCGCCGAGCTTGTCATGGGGAATGGCAAAGGCCAGGGCCTGCTGGACGGCAGCGTGGTCAAGCAAGGCCTCATCGATTTCGGCGGGCGATATTTTTTCGCCACCCCGGTTGATGATCTCTTTCAGGCGGCCGGTGATCTTGAGATAGCCGTCCTGATCCATGTAGCCCTGGTCGCCGGTGTGGAACCAGCCATGGGCAAAGGCGGTCTCATTGGCTTCGGGGTTGTTCTCGTAACCCTTGGTCACATTGGGTCCGCGGGTGACCACTTCACCTTTCTTGCCCGACTTCAGGATTTTTCCGGCGGGTGACATGATGGCGACTTTCGGCCCCGCCGCACAGCCCACGAAGCCTGCCTTACGCTTGTCCGGCGGCAACTGGTTGCTGGTCATCTGGTGGGCGTTTTCGGTCATGGCATAGGCTTCAATCACCGGGCAACCGAAAGCCGATTCCAACTGGTTGAATACGGATATCGGCAGGGAGGCGGAACTTGAGCGGATCAGACGCATGGGATGGGCCTTGATGACAACCACATTCCTTTCGGCGCGGGAGAGGATGGCCTGGTGCATGGTTGGCACCGCCGTGTACCAGGTGGGCTTTGCCTCCTCCAGCCAGCCAAAAAATTTCAGAGCGTTGAATCCCGGCGTGCAGAAAACCGTGCCGCCACCGGAGAGCGTTGCCAGCACCGCCGCGACCAGGCCGTGAATGTGAAACAGCGGCATGATGTTCAGGCAGCGGTCGGCGCTGATCAGGCGCAGGGTACGGGCGATATTGTTGGCGGAAGCCGTCAGGTTGCCTTGGGTCAGGGGTACG